>NZ_DAMBTF010000006.1:0-153000 GCF_032054185.1 Proteiniclasticum sp. | reverse complement strand
CTTAGTGTAAAATTATTGTTGGTTAAAAGAAAAAAGAGAATAGCTCTAACCGTGTTATGATAAATGTACTCGCAAATAACACATAACGGAAGGAGCTATCCTCTTGAACATTATAGCTGAACTGAACAGAAAAATCACTACCCATATGACAACCTGCCTGGACACGGCACTGGAAGAAAACAGCGGGCTGACCGGAATGGTGGAATCCACCCTGAAGCTTGTGAGGGAAATGGGCAGAGACATCCTTGAGGAGTTAATTGAGTCTCTTGAAGAATCCCTCCTCCACAGCGACGAGCGGAAGGAAGAATGGACCATCCACAGCAGAAACCGCGAGAAGAAAATATCCACGCTTCTGGGCGACGTTGCCTTTAGCAGGACATACTACAGAAACAGGAAAACCGGTGACTTCAGGCACCTCGTGGACGATCTGCTGGATATCGAGCCTCATTCCAGAATGGATACAGGTCTCAAGGCCGATATGCTGAACAAGGCCAAGGAGATGTCCTACGAACAGGTTGTCAGAAGCTATGACGACATCAGCATCCGAACCCGGTCTACCGTAAAGAACGTCGTTCACGGCACTTCGATGGAAGGCAGCAACTGGCCTGGTCTGAAATGCGAAAAGAAGAAAGTGCGCTTTCTTCATGTGGAAGCCGACGAGGATCATGTACACCAGCAGAAAGGCAAAGGAATGATCATGAAGCTGGCCTATGTCCACGAAGGGAAGGTCATTGTGAATCCCTTCAGTGCTGACAGGAATCAGCGTGTTAAGCTCGTTGGGCCTCAATATCTGACCGGACTTTATCCGAAGAATGATGATTTCTGGTTTGAGATTCTCGACTATCTGGACACCCGGTACGACCTGGACTCCGTCGAAAGGATCTTCCTTTCGGGGGACGGAGCCCCCTGGATCCGTGCAGGAAAAGACATCCTGCCAAAGTGCAGTTTCGTCATTGACGGCTATCACCTGTCCAAGTACATCAAGACCGCTACAGCGCTCTATAGAGGCTGGGAGAAGAAGCTCAAGAACTATGTGTATTCAGGAGATCGGGAGAAGGTGGAAGCCTATTTCGACACCATAGAGGGCAACGATCACACGGAAGCGGAACTGAAGCGATTCGACTCATGCAGGAAGTATATTCTGGGCAACTGGGATGAGGTGCAGAACAGACATCTGAACGGATATGTGGAATGCAGTGCGGAAGGCCATGTCAGCCATGTCCTCTCACACAGACTGAGTTCAAGGCCCATTTCCTGGAGCAGAACAGGCAGCGAGAATGTCGCCAGACTACGTGTGTACACACGCAATGGTGGCTCTATTCGTGGACTCCTGGAAAATGCTAAAGTGATCCGGTTGAAGGACAAAGTCAAGGTCGAAGTCAACAAATCCGCTCTGAAAAACAGGAAGAAAAGCTATGAAGAATTTTCCAGCAACATCACGATTCTGGATATCGGGAAACGCACAAATGCCTATAAATTTCTGAAATCCATAAGATCTGCATAATACGGACAAATATTTTCTGAATTCAACCAACAGTAAATTGACACGATCGTTATTTTGAAAGAAAGTGAAAAGGATTTGGACCTATGTTAGAATGGATAAAGAGAATGAGGTGAGATTGAAATGGATAAAAATGAGAAAAAGAACAGAACTCTGGCAGAGAACCGTAAAGCGAGACATGACTATTTCATAGAAGAAGTCTATGAAGCAGGCATAGAGCTCATCGGTACAGAAGTCAAATCCATCAGAATGGGTAAGGTCAATCTGAAGGAAAGTTATGCGGACATCAAAAATGGAGAGATGTTTATTGTAGGTATGCACATTGCTCCGTATGAAATGGGCAATATTTTCAACAAAGATCCTTTGAGAACCAGAAAACTGCTGCTTCATAAGGCCGAAATCGAAAAACTCAACAGGCTCAGTGCTGCAGACGGATATACGCTTGTCCCTCTATCCCTTTACCTTAAAAACGGAAGGGTCAAGCTTGCGATTGCGGTAGCCAAGGGTAAGAAAGATTATGACAAGAGAGACACTCTCCTTGAAAAGGCACATAATAGAGATATGGCTCGAGAAATGAAGGAAAGAAACCGGTGATAATAAGGAGGAGATTCAATGCATAAAACTGTAGGTTTTATCGGATGCGGCAATATGGGTAAGGCAATACTGGGCGGTATACTGGATACCGGGTGGGTATCGTCTTCGAATGTTATGGTTTCCACCTCCCGTGAGTCCACACAAAATGAGATCACAGATCGGTTTGAGACACAGGTGTCGGGAGACAACAAAGAAGTTGCACGTTTTTCGGATTATCTTTTTCTTGCCGTAAAACCCTATCTGTATGAGAAGGTCATCAGTGAAATCAGAGATGAACTTAAAAGCGATGTCATCATTATCGGAATGGCAGCTGGTGTGACAATAGAAAAGATGGAGAACTGGTTTATGCCCGGCGTGAAAATCGTAAAGATCATGCCCAATACACCTGTTGCCGTAAGGGAAGGTCTCATCGCACTGGCTGTATCACCTGAGCTGTCGGATGTCGATACGGAAAATGTCATCGCCATGCTGACGAGAATCGGTAAGGTGAGCGTCATTGAAGAGCGTCATATGGATGTCATTACAGGAATAAGCGGATCTTCACCCGCCTATGTCTATATGTTCATCGAAGCAATGGCTGATGCTGCAGTCAAAAACGGACTACCCAGAAAAGAAGCGTATGAGATTTCAGCCCAGGCTGTTATGGGTGCAGCCAAAATGGTTCTTGAAACAGGAATCCATCCGGGAATGCTGAAAGATATGGTTACCTCTCCGGGGGGAACCACCATTGAAGCTGTTGCCATGCTGGAAGAGAAGGGCATGAGACATGCAGTCATCTCAGCTGTGGATGTCTGTATAGAAAAGTCCCGAGAAATGAGCAGATAACCTGTTAGGTGCTGATGGGAATACAAGGATAAAAAAAGGATCAGGTTACAGTAACCTGGTCCTTTTTATTGACGGTAGGGGTTATATTAGGAGATAGGGGTTTCATGTTTTTATGATATTGTCATGGGGGAAAGAGATTTTGAATTATTCGTTTTTAGCTGCCTTCTCACCGGCAATTCTGCCGAAGGTGTTGACATCAGCCAGCGCATTACCGCCAAGTCTGTTGGCACCGTGGATGCCTCCTGTGACTTCTCCAGCAGCAAAAAGACCTTCGATGATCTTGCCGTTTTTATCCACCACTCTTGTTTCAGCAGTAATCTTGATTCCACCCATGGTGTGATGTACTGTAGGGACACGTGCACCTGCATAGAAAGGGGCTGTATCGATCTTTTCCATAAACAGTGTTCTTCCGAATTCATCCTTTGCTCCATCTACAGAATCATTGAAGGCTTCCACAGATTTTTTCAGATTTTCAGGTTCAACACCGATCTGTTTTGCAAGATCTTCAAGAGTGTCGGCTTTGAATGCTCTACCCTGCTCAACGAGGGAATCGATGCTTTCATTGAAGTTGTTTACTGTATCTCCTGTAGGATAGGAATGCTGGTCAACGATGACCCACATGGAGGAGTTTTCCTGTTGCATGAGCGCTTTTGTCATGACGTCTCTTCTCGCACCTTCATCAACAAAACGGTTACCTTTATTGTTCACGAAAATTCTGTTTTCAACACCCTGTTCGATGTTTCCGGATAAGCTTCCTGTTTCAGGATCTCCCATGGGAAGAAGCTGGATGTTTTCCATCTGTACGATGGAAGCATCGATCTTTTCTGCCATGATGATTCCGTCTCCGGTTGCGCCTTTATGGTTTGTTGTCTTGATATCAGTAAGTGTTGGCCAGATTTTATTGTACTGGTCTCTCATTTCGACATTTGCACCGAATCCGCCTGTAGCGATGATCACACCTTTACTTGCGTTGACGGTAACCTTACCTTTGTTTCCTTCAGCTAGGAATCCGGTGACTCTTCCCTCAGCGCTGACAACAAGTTCCTTCGCTTCGGTCTCAGTCAGGATCTGAATATCATCCTTATGCTCATTGATGTAGTTCATGTAAGTATTGATGTATCCTGTTCCAAGGGGTTCTATCGGCTTATGGGATCTTGGCCATAATGCGCCAAGTACGGTGAATACCGTATCCTTGAATTCCATGCCAAGAGATTCAAGCCATTCGATGGTAGGATAGGCGTTTTCAACCAGTACTCTGACCAGTTCAGGATCGCCCTGTTTGTCTCCACCTTCATATGTCTGTGTATAGTGCTTTTCGATGGAATCTTCTATGCCTTGTGCAGACTGTCTCTTCTCATCCACAGCATTGAAAGCTGAGCCCGAGATGATTGTGTTTCCGCCTACGTTAGGCATCTTTTCGATGACGATGACTTTAGCACCGTTCTGGTGTGCGGAAACCGCAGCAGCAAGACCTGCCCCGCCTGCACCGATGATTGCAACTTCAGTATCTAATACGGAATCTTCTTTTTCAGTTTCGGTCTCATCTGCTTTAACCTTAAGCTTTTCGATGTCTCCACCGGCTTTAAGTAAAGCTGCCTCAAGAGCGGCAAGGAAACCTTCTGATGAATAGGTTGCTCCGCTCATGAGATCAAGTCCTAATGAGTTTTTTTCCTTTGCGGATGCAATAAGCTGTTCTATGGCATTATCACCAAGTCCTTCAGTCTCTGTGTGATCTGCGACAATTTCAGTGATTTTGAACTCATCCACGGTTACGGTAAGCTTGATGTCTCCATGGAATCCCTTGGCAACACCTTCATAGGTGCCGGGGTTGAACATTTTCTCTTCAGCAGCAGGGGTTTGGGGTGTTTCAGGTGTATCTGGTGTATCTTTTCCGGCACATGCCGAAAGAGTTACTGCCATGACCAGAAGCAGAGCTGTGGCCAGTTTTCTTGTGATTTTCTTCATTTCAATCTCCTTTTTCTGCAATTTGATAAATTATGAACGAACTCATTCGGTGAATACGTTCATCTAACGGTTTAACCATAACATATCGTTAATTTGTTATCAATAATTGATAAAAAATATTTATCCTTTTGTGCTTTATCCGATTCATCATGTATAATATGGATATAAAGCGGGGGTGCAGAAAATGGTCAAAGAAAAGCTGACAAACAGGCAGATTAAAGCCTTGGAGACAAAAGACAGAATCTATCATGCTGCCATAGCTAAATTTTCAAAGCATGGTATGGATCAGACATCCATTCAGGAAATATGCAAAGAAGCCGGTGTTTCCATAGGCTCTTTCTACAATCATTTTGACAGCAAGGAAGACATTATCTATGAAACGTTCAAGATCGCAGATACGAATTTCGAGCAGTTCAGGATAATGGACGAAGAAGGACGCAGCCCAAGGGAAATCATTCTGGAATACATGAACTACTACATAGACTTTGTTCAGACCAATGAATTTGAATTCATTAAAAAGCTGTATAACACGAACAACCATCATTTTGTCACAAGCAGAAGACCCATGCAGGAAGTACTGAAAAAGATACTCAGAAACAGGAAAATAGACGTGGACACCTATTATGTCAGGGACTCTGACGAGCTGGTGGATATGCTCTTCATGACGGCAAGAGGAGTGATTTTTCACTGGTGCCTGAAAGATGGGTATTTTGATCTGAACGAGGCATGCCGTAAACAGGTGGAACTGATTCTTGCATCGGTTCTTAAAGACGAGATGTTGTCCTCTGACTGATATTTATCAGACAATGTTCGCTGATGCCGGGTTCAGTACCATACACAGTCCTTTAAAGGTCAAGAATGGAAAACGAGCTTCAGAGTGAGATATTTTCTCTCTCCGGAGCTCGTTTTATCTGATTTTTCATTATTTATCCGTTGACGATCAGTCTGCCATATTGAGACCTTCAAAGAAGTCCATGGAATAGCCATCAGAATCCTGTCCCATGATTTCCATGTGGTTTTCTACCTGAAACCAGGATATTACTCCATCTCTATTTCTGATGGATACCCATTCTTTTTCATCGGTTTCCATGAGCGTCGCCTTTTCACCAGGCTTATAGGTGTAGGAAGGAGAGGCATCTTCACGGCTTTTTCTTGTTTTCAGTTCTTTAAGAATCGTGACTTCGGTTTCGAAGGGATAAAGCTCTTTTTCGATTTTTACAAGAACATCTTTATCGTTAAGCTGATACACATCATCGTAGAACCATGTCTGAAGCATCTGTCCACGGGTTTTTGTCTTGACAGTGCCATCTCCTTGGATGTTTACCTCTCCTTTAATGTCTGAATCCGGAAAGGTGCCTAAGAAACCCTGAATTTCACCTAGAACAGTTAGCTCGGTTTCTTTATAACGGTAGAATACGGTTAAATTGTCGCTGCTTGGACCTTCTTCACTTACAGCAATTTCTCTATACCCATCTTCAGGATCGATATCGGTAAGATGAAAGCGCGGATCGATTCTCTGCCCCTCATAACTGATTTCTTCATCATTGACAAGAAGCAGATAGGAAGAAACTTCATCACCATTCGGGTTTACTCGGGTCTTCAAGATGATTTCATCATCTATGCCGTTTCCATCAAGGTCCGCTTCTCTTCTGAATTCTTTCGTAAAACCTTGTTCCTGAGAAATGCTCATGACAGTATCGTCCTCCAAGGGAAAAGGAGAATCAGACATTTCTGCACCCTCTTCTGCAGCAGGTGCAGGAGTTTCACCGGACGCGGTGACATTGACGTTTTCATCCTCCTTTCTGACACTTCCGATCGGAACTCCAAGGTCAGAACATCCTATAATGAGTGCGACAAGGAGAGCGATAAGAAGCAAGGTCGTCAGGGATTTTTTCATCTGTTTCACCTCTTGATTTTTCTTGAGAATATCATAATCCATCTCTTATGAAGAGGAATGACAAAATGATTAAACTTTATGGGAATGAGTATGTTTCATCGTTTTAGTCATCATTCAGCTTTCTGCTTCTGAGAAAGCTCTTCATATGGGGCCTAAGAGGTTTTGAAAACATTCTTGCCATCTGCTTTGTCCAGTTGTCTGTTCGTTTTGCTGCAGTTCTTTTAAGGTAATAGGCTTCCATTTCCAGATCGTATTTCTGAAGCAGCTCGACTTCGTTTCCGCTCTGATAAGTGTCTGTTTTCAGAATCATCTCCACAGGAAGTCTTGGCTTTTTTTCATTCTCTGTCAAAGGGTATCCAAGACACATACCAAAGACAGGATAGGTGTTTAATGGCAGCTCAAGTAGCGTCGATACGACTTCAGGGTTGTTTCTTATGGCTCCGATATAAACGCCCCCAAGACCCAAGGATTCTGCGGCGATCATAACGTTCTGTGCCATGAGTGCAGTATCCACCGTTGCAAGGATAAAGCTTTCCGTCTCTGCTTCGATCATAGCTGCACCATGTAATGAAGCAGACAGTCTAGCTCTTTCAAGATCGGCGACGAAAACGATAAAAAGCGGAGCATCTACTATATGTGTCTGATTTCCAGCGATTTCCGCTATGATTTTTCTCTTCTTGACATCTTTTACGCTTATGAGCGTATATGCCTGGATAAAATTTGAAGAAGAGGCACTCTGACCGGCTTCCACAAGCTCTATGAGAACCTCTTCGCTTACGGGATAATCTTTGAAATGTCTTATGCTGGTATGATTTTTCATCTTACGGATGGTTTCGTTCATAATGCCTCCTGGTTTCCTTTTTTCTCATTCTAACATATCTGCCTTCTTCCGATGAACTTTGTGTATAATGAAATCAGAAGAGTTAAGGAAACTGGAACTGATGAAAATCAGGGAACGGAGGAATAAAGTGAAAAAACTGAAATACGGTATTATGGGAACGGGAAGAATCGTAGAGAGATTCGTCGGGGCGGTGAGATCCTCGGAAGCGGGAGAAGTGTACGCAATCGCATCCAGAAGTCTGGAAAATGCAGAGAAAAAAGCACGAGAACTTGGTATTTCCAGATGTTACGGGTCATATGAACAGCTCGTATCTGATGACAATATAGATGTCATCTACATTCCGACCATCAATTCGGCTCATAGGGAAAATGCGGTTCTTGCACTCACACACAATAAACATGTACTTATAGAGAAACCTATGACACTCAGTCGAGAAGATACAAAAATGCTGTTTGACATGGCACGTGAGAAAGGGCTGTTTATTATGGAAGCGCAGAAATCTCTTTTTCTGCCGATTACTGAAGAAATCAAAAAAATCATATATGACGGAGTGATCGGGGAAATCCATCTCCTTGACTATATGATTTCCATTCCTGAAGTGGGATTTAAATGGTTTTATGACAGGAAAGCAGGTGGAGGTGCCTTATTCGGAAGCGGAAACTATATCCTAGCTCATGCCATGCATCTTCTGGAAGAGGAACTGATATCTTCCTCAGGACATGCCACATTATCTGATGAAGGAACGGATCTTCAGTGCATTTTCAATCTGAAAAGCGAAAAGGGCATTCTTGTGGATGGAAAAATCACGACAATGGTTGCCGCAGAAAGCGGTGTGACAATCTATGGTGAGAAAGGAAGAATCTTCATCGGAGATTTCTGGAAAGCAAGACACGCTGAAGTATTTGTCTATGGTGAAGAGTCAAGGCAGGTCAGTTTTCCGGTGGAATATGAAATGGTCTATGAAGTCGATCATGTGAACCGATGTATAGACGACCGGCTGATGGAAAGTCCCGTAATGACGAGCAAAGTTTCCCTCTCATCTGCGGAACATATCGATAATTTGTGGAACCATTTCTTAAAAAGGGTATAATTATGCATGGCCAGATTGTAAAATTCCATCATTTTATTGAACAACGTGGTAAGAATCAATTACATTTCATTCATAGTGCTTGTCTGTACTCCCTCAAAGACATAAAATGATTTTACACAATAGAATTTTGCGGAAGCGATTTTACTCACAGTAGGCAAAATTCGATTATGAAGAGGAGGACATACTATGATAACCAAAAAAATTATTGGTGGTATACTGGCATCTGTAATGTCTGTAGCACTACTCGTGGGTTGCGGAACAGATAATGAGACTCCCGACAGCCCTGCAGAAACACCGATGGAGACACCCGCGAATGAGGGCGGCGGTGTCGGCGAAGAAGGACTTGAACTGACACTTGAAGAGCTCGCCGAATTTGACGGACAGAACGGGAATAAAGCATATATTGCAGTTGATGGAAAAGTATATGACGTGACAGATCTCCCACCTTGGGAAGGCGGCGAACATAATGATTATCCCGCAGGTCAGGACTATACAGAAAAAATCAAGGATGTAGCGCCTCATGGCCTTACTCCGCTTGAAAGTCTGGAACCAGTGGGTACTATCGTAGATTAGACTGAAAAAAACCGATAAAATTACTGTTGAAAAGAGCAGGTTCGCCTGTTCATTTTTTGCGGGATAAATCCTTCAGCTATCGGAGTGAAAACAGGATTATTCTCATCTATTTCACTTGAGATAGAAAATTAATAGGTAACTCTAAAGACATGACATTCCTTCCATATAACAGTATAATAAGATTAAAGTAAAATCCGATTGGGAGATGTTAGAATGCTTGTTGTTAAGTCTGCTGTATCCAGAAAGGAAATAAATGATTTTGTTATGCTTCCCTTCAAGCTTTATCAAGGTGATGATGCCTGGGTTCCACCTCTTATCGGTGATTTCAGAAAATATATTCTGGGTAAAAACAATGCGCTCAATCACGTGGGTGACAACGAGCGGGTAATTGCTTACTTTAAGGGGGAGCCCGTAGGCAGACTTCTTGTGGGAATCAATAATGAGCTCAATGAGTATAAAGGGTTTAAAGAGGGGTATATCTCTCTATATGAGTGCATTGAAGATGAACATGTTGCTGCAGCCCTTCTAAGCCATGCCATGTCATTTCTCAGAGACAGAGGAATGGAGCGGGTTAAGGGACCCATGTCTTTACCAGGGGGAGAGGACAACAGAGGGTTTCTTATCGATAATTTCGAGGACCCGACCCTTGTGATGAATACTTACAACAAGAAGTATTATAATGATCAGTTCCTGAAGAATGGATTCGAAAAATATTACGACTGTTATGCGTATAAAGGGATTTTCAACAATGATCATCAGGACAGACTGGAAAAGCTTATACCTTATGCCAAGAAGAGGTATCATTATACGGTTGAGCCTATCGATCTGAAAAATGTCGAGCAGGAAATGAAGGACATCCAGAATATCATAGAAAGAGCGATGCCAAAAGACTGGGACGATTTCATGCCCCCGACAGAAAAAGAGATCAGGATGATCAGAAAGCAGCTGGTTCCTTTTGCCGATCCTGATTTCATCTACATCGCAAGAGATGAGGACAGAAATCCTATAGGATTTGATATCGCACTGCCTGACTATAATCAGGTGCTCAAGAAAATGAATGGGCGGCTGTTTCCTACAGGTTTCTTCAAATTTCTGTATTATAGAAAGAAAATCAATCGAATCAGGATTTTTGTGCTTTTTGTCATACCTGAATATCAGAAAAAAGGCGTCACAGCAGCCATCTACTATGAAGGACTTAAAAAGGGCATGGAAAGAGGGTTCACCTATGCTGAAGGATCGACCATCTGGGAGTATAATCGTCCTATGCAGAACGATGCATTGGGTTTCACCGACAGGCCTTATAAAACCTACAGAATCTATGTGAGGAACCTTTAGATTGCATCCTGGAGCGAATCTTCATAAAATGCATAAATGATATATGTCATCAGTAACTGCAGACACTGAAACAATCAGATAGAGATTGATTCAGTGTCATTTTGTTTTAACTCCAGCATCAGATCGGAGAATCGTAATCTTTGATGCTTTCAGCATTATCTGTATCTGATAAAAAGTAGAATGTTCTGTCTTATTGATATAATTTAATCAGCAAACATTTGGAGGTAATTTGATGAACAACAGGATTTTAAGCAGAAATGAAGTAGATGGAGAAAGAACATGGGACCTGTCCGCAATCTACAAGACAGATGAAGATTTTGAGCGTGCGGTGGCAAAGATCAGAAAGCTAGGAGAAAATATTGAAAAGGAGTATAAGGGAAACCTGAAATCTGCAGAAGAGATCAACAGCTGCCTTGATAGTCTACAAGCTGTGAATATGCTCGCGGGACTGATTTCAAGTTACAGATTTCTAGCTGTATCTGTAGATATGACCAATAATGAAAATCAGGCACAGAGTGTACGAGCATCAGATCTTCTTTCTCAGGTTATGAGCAGAATTTCTTTCGTCGAAGAAGAAATTCTTGAAAATGATGAAGAGGAAATCCGAAGAGCCATGGAGGCAAGTGAGCAGAACAGACATTATCTTGAAGAACTCTTACGAGGAAAGCCTCATGCACTGAGCATTGAAGTGGAAAAGGCGCTCGCGACGCTCTCAGGCCTAATGAATTCACCTATGACGATTTATAATAAGGCGAAGCTTCAGGATATGGATTTCGGAACTTTTGAAGCTGAGGGAAAAACCTATCCGCTGAGCTTTGTCTTATATGAGAATCATTATGACTATAATAACGATCTTAAGGTGAGAAGAGCAGCTTTCGAAGCGTTTTCAAAAAAGCTGAAAGACTATGAAAACACCGTGGCTGGGGCATATCAGACTCAGGTTCAGAAGGAAAAATCTCTTGCAACGCTGAAAGGATTCGATTCCGTCATTGACTATCTTCTATTTGATCAGAATGTCACAAGGGAAATGTATGACAGGCAGATTGATGTCATCTACAAAGAGCTGGCACCCCATATGAGAAAGTATGCAAGGATTCTGAAGAAAATCCACGGAATGGATAAGATGACCTTCAACGATCTCAAGCTCTCGGTGGATCCGAGTTATGAACCGCCGATCACGATAGAAAAAGCGAAGGAGTATGTCATTGACGGTCTGAGTATTCTGGGTAAAGACTACACAGATATGATCGAGAGAGCATTTGAGGAAAGATGGATTGATTTTGTGCAGAATAGAGGAAAATCAACGGGTGCATTCTGTTCAAGCCCATACGGCGCGCATCCCTTCATCCTGATCAGCTGGACCCAGAGGATGAGAGAGGTGTTTGTGCTCGCCCATGAGCTGGGTCATGCCGGTCACTTCTATCTCTCCCAGAATAGCCGGAATATTTTTGATGCAAGACCATCACTCTACTTTATAGAGGCACCTTCTACCATGAATGAGATGATTATGGCAAACTATCTCCTGAAGGATAGCTCAGATGACAGACGGTTCAGAAGATGGGTGCTGTCATCCATGATTTCAAGAACCTATTATCATAATTTCGTGACCCATATGCTGGAGGCGTATTATCAGAGAGAAGTCTATAAGCTCATCGATGAGGGTGGAAGTGTCCATGCAAAAAAGCTGAGTGAAATTAAGAGAAAGACACTGGAAAATTTCTGGGGAGAAGAAGTGGAGATCAATGAAGGGGCTGAGCTTATCTGGATGCGTCAGCAGCATTACTATAAGGGTCTTTATCCCTACACTTACAGTGCAGGTCTTACAGTAGCCACTGAAGTGTCCAAAAAGATTCTTGCTGAAGGGGAAAGTGCAGTTTCTGCCTGGAAGGAAGTTCTCCGAACAGGTGGTCTGAAGAATCCGGTTGGGCTATCGAAGATGGCAGGCGTGGACATCACGACTGATCAGCCTTTAAGAAACACCATAGCCTATATTGGTGAAATTATCGATGAAATCGAGAAGCTTACAGAAAGTATGAATGAATAATTATTCAAAATGTTAAAAAAAGGTTTACATAAAATTGATGAATATTTGTTTGAGATGCTTAATAATAGTATTTGAGAGAAGTCTTTTGAAATCTTAAGATATGTATTTTCTATAATATAAATATTGTATAAAATTCATTCTTGGAGAACGGAAGGCAACGCGACAAAATAATCGGATGAAGGAGAATGAAAGATGAGAAGACTGATCAATGACCCTTATGACGTAGTAGAGGAAATGCTGTCCGGCTATGTCAAAGCACATCCTGAATATGCCAAACTGCTGGAAAACGACGGTAGAGTGGTAGTCACAACAAAACCTGCAGAAGGAAAAGTAGGTGTAATCATAGGTGGAGGTTCAGGACATGAACCGCTGTTCCTTGGTTATGTCGGTGAAAACTTCGCAGATGCTGCAGTTATCGGAAACATCAACACTTCACCATCACCAGAGCCTTGTTATAATGCGGTTAAAGCCGTAGACCAGGGTAAGGGATGTATTTACCTGTATGGAAACTATGCAGGAGACGTCATGAACTTCGATATGGGTGCTGAAATGGCAGCCGATGACGGAATACGCGTTGAAACTGTTCTTGTAACAGATGACGTGGTATCTTCCGAAAATATCGATGACAGAAGAGGGATCGCAGGCGATCTTTTCGTCTTCAAGGCAGCAGGTGCAGCAGCAGCAAAAGGCCTGGATCTTGACGGTGTAGTCGCAGCAGCTAAAAAGTGCAACGACAATACAAGATCAATGGGTGTTGCATTATCTTCATCCACCATTCCTGTAAAGGGTGGTACCATCTTCGATATGGAAGATGGCGATATGGAAATCGGTATGGGTATCCATGGAGAACCTGGCGTAAGACGCGGTAAGATCGAACCTGCAGATCAGGTAGTCGATGAAATCATGGAACATATCTTTGCTGACTTTGAGCTGAAGGAAGGCGATGAAGTCTATACACTGGTAAACGGACTCGGTGGACTGCCACTTATGGATCAGTACATCATCCATGATCATCTTGAAAAAGTTCTGACCGATAAAGGAATCAAGGTATACAAAGCTCTGGTTGGAAACTATGCCACATCAATGGATATGATCGGAATGGGCATCACCATCGTCAAAGTTGATGATGAACTGAAGGAACTTCTGGATTATCCTTGTGACACACCATACATGAGCATCAGATAGGGTTGATGAGAAACCATTAGATTTACGGATATCCGCTGCAGTTATGTAGCGGATATCCTTGGATTTAGAGCAATGAATTTGGAAACAGTACGTGGTTAAGTGTATAATAAAAGCATTAGAAGATTCGAGGAGGCAACTGTATGGAATTCAATAAAGAGTATTTCAGGAATGTTATTTTACGACTGATCCCCATGTTTGAGGAACATCGTGACTATTTATCCAAGCTGGATTCAGATATCGGTGATGGGGACCATGGCATCAATATGTCCATCGGTTTTCGTGAAGTCGAAAAGCAGATTGACAAGATTTATGAAGAAACAGACGATATTGCCAGCTTCTACAAAAAAGTAGGCATGATTATTCTGGGTAAAGTCGGCGGAGCTGCCGGCCCATTATACGGAAGTCTGTTCATGAAAGCCGGAGAAGACGTCAAAGGACAGAACAGCCTGACATTCCCTGAGTTTGTCAATTTTATCGAAAATGGAATCAAATCCATAGAAGCAAGAGGGAAAGCGGTTGTCGGTGACAAGACGATGGTAGATGCACTGAGACCTGCAATAGATGCCATGAAGAATGAACTTGAGTCGGGAAAGAGTGAGATAGAGATTTTCGAGAATTTTGTCAACGAGCTTAAAGAAGGCTCAGACAGAACAATTCCTTTGATCGCCAAAAAGGGCAGAGCCATGAGACTTGGGGAAAGAGCTGTCGGTTTCAGAGATCCCGGATCATTCTCATCCTACCTCATTTATAAAGAATTCCTGGAAGAAATGAAGAAGCTAGACGAATAGGAGAGAAAGATGAATAGAAAACCAGTTGTCGGTATGAGTCTAAAGATTTATGTCAACAAGATGGCACAGGCCTCGACAATGGCTGAGGAAATCAGAAAGAGGTTTGAGGGAATCGATGATATGGATATCTTCCTCATCCCATCCATGGGGACGATCTATCCTGTGGCACTGATTCTGGAAGGTTCTAATATCCTATATGGTGTTCAGAATATCGCACCAAAGGAGAATGGTGCCATGACCGGTGAGTTTTCCATTGAAAGTGCGGTTGATCTTGGCTGTCGTATGGTGGAACTTGGTCATGCCGAGCGTAAGGGGATATTCGGAGAAGATTATGAAATGATCAGTGAAAAAATCAGACTGACCCTGAAGCATGGACTGACCCCTGTAATCTGTATCGGAGAAACAGAAAAAGGACAGAGTCGTGAAGGGGAACTGAAAGATCAGATCAGAAGTCTTCTGCAAGGGGTCACCTCTTCCGAACTTTCCGGTGTCATTCTAGCCTACGAGCCCGAATGGGCAATAGGGAAGGACAGACCTGCAGAAGCAGCATATGTTCATGAATCCATGGCCATGATCCGAAAAATCATTTTTGAGGAATATGGCGAAGAAGCCGGTAATGAAGTAAGGCTCATCTACGGAGGCTCTGCAAACAAAGAGAATGCGAGCGAGCTTGTTTCATCGGAAGATGTAGATGGTCTCTTCATCGGAAGATTCGGGCATGATATGGACAATCTGGAGGAGATCATAAATAACGTGAGAAAAATCAAGGAGGAAACATAAGATGAAAATAGCAATCGGATGCGACGAAATGGGTTATGAACTTAAGCAGCATCTCATCGGTGTACTCAAGGAAAATGGATATGAATTCGAGGATTTCGGTTCCTATGAAGGAGAAAAGATTCTGTATCCTAACATAGCCGAAAAAGTGGCTAAAGAAGTAGCGGGTAATGGTTTTGACAGAGGAATTCTGATCTGCGGAACAGGAATCGGTGTGGCGATCACTGCAAATAAGGTGCATGGAATAAGAGCCGCGCAGGTTACAAACATCTATGAAGCAGAAAGAGCGGCCAAGAGCAATGATGCAAACGTCATTACAATGGGCGGTCTCACAACAGGTAAAGCTGTTGCAGAAATGCTGGCGCTGGCTTATCTGAAAAGTGAGTTCCAGGGCGGCAGATCGAAACCGAAAGTCGACAGAATGAATGAAATAGACAATCATTACAGAGGTAACGAAAAAGAATAGAACTGATCTTTGGTGCCTGTTATAGATTCCCTGAATTTATGATAGGCACCATTTTACGGATAATACATTCATGGAGGACTTATGCGTTTTTTTGAGATTATTAATGACCTTATGCGGAACTATGGGCTGAAACTGATATCGTTTCTTGCGGTTCTCCTTATCGGATGGTGGATTGCAAAATACATTGTATGGATTATCGAAAAAGCTCTGATCAAGAGTCGGCTGGATGTTTCTGTTCATGGATTCATGCTGACCATATCAGGCTTTTTTCTTAAACTGATTGTTCTGATCACTGCAGCAAACATTATCGGGGTACCTGTGACAACCTTTATTGCCATGCTCTCCGCTGCGGGGCTTGCTATCGGCCTTGCACTGAAGGACAGTCTATCGAATTTTGCGGCAGGAATACTGCTCCTCATCTTCAGACCTTTCAGTGTAGGCGACTATATTGAAACGTCGAATTTTTCGGGAACGGTATTGTCTGTACAGGTTCTGTACACAGCACTCAATACCATGGACAATAAACGTGTGATGGTGCCAAATGGTTCTCTTGCGACATCACATATCATCAATTACAGCATTGAGCCATTTAGAAGAATCGATAAGGTCTATTCTGCGGCCTACGGAAGTGATGTCATAAAGGTGAAGGAAGTGCTGATGAGCATCATTCTTCGGAATGATAAAATCGTTGAGGACAGAGGAGTGATTTTAGGAGTCAGCAACCATAATGATCATTCCATCGATTTTGATCTGAAATTCTGGGTGAAGAGAGAAGACTATCTCACGGTATCCTACTCGGTTAATGAAGAGGTGATTCTGGAGTTTGAGAAAAACGGCATCAGAATTCCATATCCTACAAGAGACATCAATCTTACCCTGCATAAAGAAAATAATGATGATGATACTGATTTTCATATCGGCTAAATAAAAAAGCGGAAAGAAAAAAGGAGCCCGTCGGCTCCTCATTTCTGTAATTGTAACTGATAATAATTAATAAGCATGTGCGGTGCTAATTAATAATGATTATAATCTAATATTAATTATAAACCTATACTTTGTCAAGATTAAAAGTGAAATAAAGTAAAATATGTTTAGAAAAAAATGCTGCCCGTAAGAATGAAGTGAACGTTATGCATAACAATCAGTGGCAATATACAAGATATATCTGTGATGTTTCCGATTTCATAATATTCTGGTGTTAATATATTAAATAAAATATTTTCCTTGTATTGGTAATAGAATTGCGCTGGAAAAGCCAATACCGAGATTGCTCGGCTTTAGCCGTGGAATCAATGGAACTTGAACAGAAAAAGTTATTTTCATTTTGCTTTATATAGTGATAAAATATAATAAAGAAATAAGTAAATACAAGAATCAAACGACCGTATCGCTGATGTATTAACGGTTTGTATTCTACCCTATCTACCGCGGGAAATGTATCAAACGAAACAATAAAACCTTATGGTGAAGAGCAGAAACAAGGAGATGAAACTGTGCAGATCACTGTTAAAGCAAAGTTGATTCCAACCATGGAGCAGCGAGAGCATCTTAAAACAGCAGCAGCCGAATATATCCGTCTAATCAACACTCTTGTCTCTGAATGCATTCAGGCAGATGAACGTGTTCAGCATACCAGTGGCACGATTTCGGCTGCACTGCCCAGTGCATTGAAGAATCAGGCATTAGAGATGCAAAATCAGTCTACGCAAAGTACCGAAAGACAAAAATCAGAAGCATACTGAAAAAACCTGTTTGCCTATGGAATAACCAGAACTGGACCTTGAAAGAGGGTATACTGTGGTTTCCAGTGCTCGTAAATGGCAAAAGTACACGCCTGAATGTGCCGGTACTACTATCAGCCTACCAACTGAAAAAACTGAATGGCAAGCTGGGAACACTCAGAATCACCGAGAAATCAGGAAATGGACAGCTCAAATAGCAGTAACCGTAGAGGATAAAGAAAGCACTGATGCTGGCGTGCTGGGCGTTGATCTGGGTCTAAAATGTCCGGCTGTTACTGTGACAGAAACAGGCAAAACTCGGTTTTTTGGTAATGGAAGAGAAAACAAGTACATGAAACGCAAATTCAGAAACAAACGAAAGAAGCTTGGAAAAGCAAAGACGATACAGGCAATCAGGAAACTAAGCAATAAAGAGCAACGATGGATGAAAGATAAAGACCACAAAACAAGTCGTCAGATCATTGACTTCGCTGTCCAGGAAAGTATTGGAACAATACGCTTGGAAGAATTATCTGGTATACACCAGACGGCAAGAACAAGCCGTAAAAACGAGAAGAATCTGCATACATGGTCATTCTATCGCTTAGCCCAGTATATCGAGTATAAAGCGAGTCTTTCCGGCATAAAAGTAGAATACGTAGACCCAAAGTATACCAGTCAGACCTGTCCGGAATGCAAAGAAAGAAACAAGGCTGAAGATAGAAAGTATAGATGCTCATGTGGTTTCAGAACACATCGAGATCGAGTTGGTGCAATGAATATCATTAAAGCACCTGTGGTAGATGGTAACAGTCTGCCAGCCTGAGATACTAAATGTACTGTCTTAGGAGGGGTAATGGCATACCCTTAGCTTGGGGTCATACTCGTCTACTGGAAACAGACTGGCGTTTCATCACCCAAGAATCCCACTGTTTTAGTTGTGGGGGTGTCAAAAGTGATTAAGTTTATGTATAATAAAATGTGACCCTGTGAAGGAGGTTGTTAAATGAAAGAGGAATTTTATAGTGCCTTGGAAGACTATCCTGTGGTTACAGCTGTGAAAGATTATAATGGTCTGGATCTGGCCCTTGAGACGGAAAATAAAGTCGTCTTCGTCCTTTTTGGCAACATTACCGATATTGCAATGATCGTCAAGAAGATCAAAGCCAGGAAAAAGATCGCCATCGTTCATGTGGATCTGATTGAAGGTCTCGGCAGCAAAGAGATTGCAGCCAAATTCATCAAATACAACACAATGGCCGATGGAATCATCAGTACCAAAGCCAACATCATCAGCGCAGCTAAAGATCTTGGCCTCATTACTGTACAGAGATTTTTCCTTATCGATTCGCTGTCTCTGAAGAATGTCATCAAGTACATCGAAGCAGGTCATGCGGATACTTATGAAGTTCTGCCAGGCGGTATGTACAAAATCATCACAATGCTGTCCAATCTCTCCAATGTCCCACTCATAGCGGGAGGACTGATTTCAGACAAGGAAGATGTCATTTCAGCATTATCTGCTGGAGCTACAGCCATATCTTCCTCTGACACGACCATCTGGAAACTTTAATGACATGGTTTACAATTATTATGTAAAGTGATAAAATGGTCTTAATCAAATAGTGTGCTAAGAGTATAAGAGTAAGCAAAAGTCACCTGCGATAGGCAGGTTTCGTTGTGTTACTCTTTTTGTGTTAGGAGGGAAATATTAATGTATGATGTAGCAATCATTGGTGCAGGTATTGTTGGAGCATCAGTGGCAAGAGAATTATCGAGGTATAATCTCAAAGTGTGTTTGATCGAAAAGGAAAACGATGTTTCTGAAGGGGCCACAAAGGCGAACAGCGCCATCGTTCACGCAGGTTACGATCCTGAGGTCGGAACTGCAATGGCAAGACTGAATGTAAGAGGATGTCACCTTACTGAAGTCTTTGCAAAGGAACTGGATGTTCCTTACAAGAAAATCGGTTCACTGGTTGTGGCTTTCTCTGAAGCGGAGCTGAAGACCATTGAAGAGTTATACCATAGGGGAAATACAAATGGTGTACCTGATCAGAGACTGATCGGAAGAGAAGAGCTTCTGAAAATGGAACCGAACATCGGAGACGCAGCTTTAGGTGCACTTCATTCACCAAGTGCAGGTATCGTAGGACCATGGGAGTTCTGTATCGCGCTGACGGAAAATGCTGTAGTCAACGGCGTAGAGCTCATGCTTGGAACAGAAGTCGTGGACATCAAGAAAGAAGAAGACATCTTTACAATCTACACAGCAAATCTTAAGATTGACCCAATCAGAACCAGATATATCGTCAATGCAGCGGGTATCTACAGTGACGTGATCATGGGTATGGTTGGAGAGAGAGAGTTCAAGATCAAGCCTAGAAAAGGTCAGTACTTCGTTCTGGACAAGAACCAGGGACCACTGGCCAATCATGTGATTTTCCAGTGTCCATCTGAGCTTGGTAAGGGTATTCTGGTTACACCAAGTGTTCATGGAAATCTGATTGTTGGACCAGATGCTGAAGATAATGTTGAAAGAGATGATAAATCGACATCAAAAGAGCAGATGGATTTCATAAGAGAAGCTGCAGAGAGATCGATCAAGGGAATAAACTATAGGGAAAGTATTCGTAACTTTGCAGGTTTAAGAGCTCAGTCAGACCGCTCTGATTTTATCATTGAAGAGTCTAAGTCCGTTAAGGGATTTGTTAATCTTGCTGGAATCAAGTCTCCTGGACTCACTTCTGCACCTGCAATTGCTGAGGATGCAGTTGAAATCCTTAAGAATATCGGACTCGAAATGGAAAAGAGAGAAGACTTCAATCCAATAAGAAGACAGACTCATTTCATGGCACTTTCTCCAGAAGAGAAAACAGCCAAGATCAAGGAAGACCCTAAATTCGGAAGAGTCATCTGCAGATGTGAGAACATCACAGAAGGTGAAATTGTTGAAGCCATAAAGAGACCAGTTGGCGCACTGTCCGTTGACGGTGTGAAAAGAAGAGTAAGACCGGGCATGGGTAGATGTCAGGGCGGATTCTGCGGACCAAGAGTTCTTGAAATCATATCCAGAGAACTTAATGTTCCACTGGAAGAGGTCATGCAGGATACCAGCGGTTCTTACATACTAGTCGGCGAAACGAAGAAGTAGGGGTGAATAAGATGAAATATGATTTAATCGTAATCGGAGGAGGTCCAGCAGGGCTTTCAGCTGCATATGAGGCATATAACAAGGGAATCGAGAATATTCTTATTCTTGAAAGAGACAAGGAACTGGGTGGAATTCTGAATCAGTGTATCCACAACGGATTCGGCGTTCACTCATTTAAGGAAGAACTTACAGGTCCTGAATACGCAGGAAGATATATCGACATGCTGAATTCCACAAAGGTTGAGTACAAGCTGGATACTATGGTGCTTTCCATTAAAAACGGCGGAGATGTGAAGCATGTGGAAGCCATCAATACTGAAGAAGGATATCTTAGCCTTGAGACGAAGGCAATTATTCTAGCCATGGGCTGTAGAGAAAGAACAAGAGGTGCGATCCAGATTCCTGGTGAAAGACCATCAGGTGTATTTACAGCAGGAACAGCACAGAGATATGTGAATATGGAAGGATATATGGTCGGTAAGAAGGTAGTTATCCTGGGTTCAGGAGATATCGGACTGATCATGGCCAGAAGAATGACTCTTGAAGGCGCTGAAGTTAAGGCATGCGTTGAACTTATGCCATACTCCAACGGACTGAACAGAAACATCGTTCAGTGTCTTGATGACTATAATATCCCGTTGATGCTGGCGCATACCATCACTGAAATCATCGGTAAAAACAGACTGGAAGCTGTTGTCGTTCAGGCAGTGGACGAGAACAGAAATCCGATTCCTGGAACAGAGCAGACACTGGAATGTGATACACTTCTGCTTTCTGTCGGGCTGATTCCTGAAAATGAAATCACCAAGAATGCGGGAATCGACCTTGATCGAAGAACTTCAGGACCAGTTGTCAATGAGGCTATGGAAACAAACGTCAAGGGTATATTTGCCTGCGGTAATGTTGTTCATGTACATGACCTGGTTGACTTTGTCAGCGAAGAAGGACAGAAAGCCGGAAGAAGTGCTGCCAAGTTCATCAAGAGTGAACTTAAGGAAGGTCAGCAGGTTACTGAAATCAGAAATGGCAGCCGCGTGAACTATACTGTTCCACAGAAGATCAGACTGGATAACATCGCTGAGTCGCAGGAAATCATGTTCAGAGTTTCCAACGTGTTCAAGGATGTCAATATCACTGTGAGAAACAATGAAGGTGAACTGATCAAGAAGCTGAGAAGACCTGTTGTTGCTCCAGGAGAAATGGAGAAGATTAAGCTTAAGAGAGAGGATCTTGATAAAGCTAACGGACTCCTGACCATTGCTTTGGAAGAGGTGATTTAAGATGATAGAAATGATATGTATAGTGTGTCCAAAAGGATGCCGATTAAGTGTAGATAAGAAGGCCGACGGTGAAATCATCGTAATGGGCAACGGGTGTAACAGAGGTATCCCCTATGCACAGAAAGAGCTGACCAATCCGACTAGAGTAATCACGTCCACTGTGAAGATCAATGGTGGAATCCATAAGAGACTGCCGGTAAAGACTTCAACAGATATTCCAAAGGGACTGAACTTTGCAGTGATGAAAGAGCTTGAGAATATCGAAGTTACTGCACCGATAAAAGTCGGAACGGTTCTGATCGAAAATATACTTGGAACAGGTGCAAATATCGTAGCAACAAGAAATATGTAAACAATAAAATGTGGGTGCAAACCCACATTTTTTGTATAAAAATTATCTGGTTTACTGTAAATTTGTTATAATTGAACCAATAGTAAATGTTTACAGGAATACCGGGTTATAGAGTTAAAGTAAGGGAGGCCATATTATGTATGATGTAATTATTATTGGAGCGGGAATCGTAGGAACGACCATTGCAAGAGAGTTATCAAAATCGAAGGCGAAGGTCCTGATTCTGGAAAAAGGTATCGATGTATCCATGGGTGCCACAAAAGCAAACAGCGCTATTGTTCACGGCGGATTTGCGGAAAAGCATGAAGCGCTTAAAGGAAGACTCTGCTATAAAGGACGTGTACAGTTCAAAGAACTCGACCGCCAGCTGAATTTCGGATTTGAAGAAACAGGTTCACTGGTCATTACAACAGAGGATGACAGAGCTCCTCTAGAAAAGCTCATGGAGAATGGAATCAGAAATGGTCTGGACGATCTTTCCATTATCGGATCAGAAGAAATACAGAGAATAGAACCTGAGCTGACCCATGATGTCAAATGGGCACTGTACTGCAAAGGTGCAGGCATCTGTTCACCATATGAGATGGCTATAGCAATGGCGGAAAATGCCATTAAAAATGGTGTTACACTGAAGCTTGAGAACAAGGTCAGCGGTATCGAAAAAATTGATGACACCTTCAAGGTCACCACGGATAAAGGAGAGTATGAAGCCAGATACGTCATCAATGCAGCAGGAATCTACTCCGATGAGATCTCAAGGATGGTGGGTGTCGATAATTTCAGAATTCTGCCAAGATCAGGAGAATACATTCTCTTCACAAGAGGTACAGGGGATCCGATCAATACGGTGATCTTCCAGCTGCCTACTAAATTCGGTAAAGGCGTTCTTGTGGCATCTACCTATTACGGTAATCTTCTTATTGGACCAGATGCCAATGACGATGTGGCAAAAGAAGATACTTCCACGCATATCGATCGTATCGCGAATATTTTCGACCAGACAAAATCTCTATATGGTAAAATCAACTCCAAGCAGTTCATCAGAAGCTTTACAGGAATCAGAGCCAGAAGTTCAACAGATGACTTTATTATAGAAGAGACAGAAGTCAAAGGATTCATCAATGTAGCAGGTATACAGTCTCCTGGTCTTACATCCGCGCCTGCCATTGCAGATATGGTTATAGGTATTCTTAAGGATGCCGGTTTAGAATGGGAAGACAACAGAAATTTCGATCCATACAGAAAACCGGTCGTCACAAAGAAACCGCTGAAACCGCTGAAAGATATCAAGGAGTTCATCGAACTGCCACTTGGAAGCAAAGACAGGATTGTCTGCCGATGTGAACAGGTGAGGGAAGATGAAATTGTCGATGCACTTCATCGTGGAATCAAGGTGAAAACAGTAGATGGTGTCAAGAGAAGGACAAGAGCTGGAATGGGATGGTGTCAGGGAGAATTCTGTAAGCCAAGAGTCATCGAAATCATGGAAAGAGAATATGGCGAAAAGATCGATCCAGCTTTTGACATCGAGCATAGTGGTGTAAACCGCGTACAGAAATCAGATCTGGTGGACTATCTTAAGAGCCTCGAGGAGGAGTAGACATTGAGTGATGTCATAGATTTCAATGAACTGAAAAATAAAGTGAGAGATAAGGACATAGACGATTTTGAGTCCTATATCTTCAATCTATATGGACAGATGGGTGCAGGGACGCAGGATATCGCTTCCATAAACAAAGCCATAGTAGATTATATGGAGAAGAACAGTATTTCTTACGAAAAGTTTATGGAAATCCAAACCAGACTCATGGAACGCTACGGTGTATCCATGGAGGATATACAGTCTCAGTACAATCTGACAAACAATGACGAGTACAAAAAGTATAGAAAACAGTTGGGTTTCATGGATAAATATAAAGGTAAGATAACCGATTATTCGGGTTTCTATTATGAAATCAGAAATTCGGTCAACGACCTGTCTTTATTCCTGAACAAAACAGTTGTAATCATCACCTCAAAAGTAAAAGTGGACTTAGCCGATAATGAACTTAACGAATTTCTGGTCTCCTATAAGAAACTTCAGGATGACAAGAAGCTGCAGATCAGAATCAGCGAGAATTACAGGGAATACGATTATTAGAAAGGTGCCGATATGGTGTATCGAAGGATACACTGTATCGGCTCTTTGCTTTGATGGAGTATGTGTGTGTCAGACAAGCTGTAATAGGGATTGACTAAAGATAGGTTATACCCTATAATTTAGTTAGTTAATCTAACTAACTAAATATGAGGTAAAAAGATGAATCATTTATTGGATACCGCCGCAGAAGAAATATCATTATTCAGCAGACAGCTTATATATCTGAAGAAAGAGTTACCCATAAGATCCAGTGAAATGGGCCTACTCATTTTTGTTCAGAAACAGAATGAAGGGGCTACACCGCTTTTGATCAGCAGTTTTTTCAGAATTTCAAAACCAAGTGTGACTGCCATGATCAACGAGCTCATAAGCAAGGGATATCTCGTAAAAAAGCCTTCGGAAACAGATAGACGGAGCTATACTGTTGCTGTTACAGATAGTGGTGAGGAACTTGTGGCCTCAACTCATTCTGAGTATTTCAGAGGGATAGAGATACTCAAAAAAAAGATGGGAGATCTTGATTTTGAATCCTTGATCAACCTTATTCATAAGGCAAATACGATACTAAGTGAGGAAAGAGACTTATGAAGATACTGGTGACCGGTGCGCGGGGAAATGTTGGCAGGTATGTAGTGAATGAACTGGTCATAAAAGGACAGAAGGTTGCAGCAGGTGTACATAATGTCACAAAATCAGGCGATACGTCTGACCCGGATATTGAAACTGTATATCTGGATCTTACTGATCCATGCACTTTTGATGCTGCACTAAGAGATGTGGATCGCGTCTTTCTCATGAGACCGCCCCATCTTGGTAAGCCAGAAGATCTGTATCCTTTTATTGATGCCATGAAGCGCCATGATATCAGACTTGTTTCATTTCTTTCACTGATGGGTGTGGAAAAAAATA
This sequence comes from Proteiniclasticum sp., assembly GCF_032054185.1. NCBI lineage: Bacteria > Bacillati > Bacillota > Clostridia > Eubacteriales > Clostridiaceae > Proteiniclasticum > Proteiniclasticum sp. The sequence continues at coordinate 127,563 of NZ_DAMBTF010000006.1, read as the reverse complement.
CTATCCCTCCCCATCACAGAATTGAGAAGTACATTGAAAAAGCCGGATTACCTTATGCGCACATCAGACCGGGTTTCTTCATGCAGAATATTGCCGGTGTCCATGCGGAGGAAATCCGAATGAGAAACGAAATATTTATCCCGGCTGGGATGAGCAGGACAAGCTTCATCGATGCTGCAGATATCGGACTATGTGTCGCGATATTACTCAGTGAGCCGGAAAAGTACAGAAATACTGCACATACAATCACTGGACCGGAATCTTTAAATTATGATGAGATCGCTGAAATTTTATGCGATGTGACGGAAAGAAAAATCACCTACAGAAAGCCCGGATTTTTAGCTTACAGAAATCATTACATCAAAAAACGAGGACTGGATAAAACATATGTCAATGTGACCCTGGCACTCTATTTTATGACAAGAATGGGGACAGCGAGTAGAGTAACTGATGGATATTATCGAATTACAGGAAAAGAGCCACGCAGTTTTAGAGCCTTCGCATCTGAAAACAAATGCTGCTTCATTTAGATGATTTTTACATGAAGTTCTGCGATGTCATTTACACTCGGGACATATTTCAATACGTGTAGCACCAGAAAATGCTGCTGCCGAAATCTGACGTCTTCTTAAATGAAGTGTATTGGGTTTGAGAGCAGCAGTTTTTTCTTATGATATAATATAATCTGGTTATCTTAATATGATATGGAAACTGAATTTTAGATGAGAATAAAGATAGGATGAGTATTAATGAACGAAGAAAAAAGCACAGTACAAGAAGAAACTGAAGTCGCAGAGAAGAAAGATTTCTTTTCATTTATCAAAAACCCCATAAGATATGATGTAATGCAGCTGGCATGGCCTGTCCTCATAGAACTCCTTATGAGTTCATTATTTGGTATGGTAGACATGATGATGCTGGGGTGGATTGCAGATAAGGCTCTGGCCGCTGCATCTGTAGCAGCGGTAGGGATCACCAATCAGCCGATGTTTATAGGACTTTCACTTGCTCAGGCACTCAATGTCGGGGGTACAGCTATGATCGCTCGATATGTGGGGGCTAAGCAGGACCATCGTGTAGATTCGGTACTGAAACACGTCATTCTCCTTAATCTCGTGTTTCTTGCCATACCGCTTTTCGCTTTCGGCATACTTTTTACAGATGAAATTATGCTCTTTATGGGTGCGCAGGCCGATACCCTTGATGCGGGCAGATTGTACTTCAAAATCATCATGGTAGGTTATCTGTTCCAGAGCTTCAATATGTCCATCACAGCGGCACTTAGAGGGATTGGAGAAACAAAGGCACCTATGAGAATCAATATCCGCGTGAATTCTCTTAATGTCATCGGTAATGCAGTACTGATCTATGGACTGCTCTTTTTCCCAGCTCTTGGTGTGACCGGTGCCGCAATATCAACCGCTCTTTCTCACGTTGTTGCCAGCGTAATGATGGTACGTTATATTACCAGGAAAGAGAGCCCTTTGAAAGTCAATTTCAGGAAGAAATTCAGATACAACAAAACAGTGATCCAGAACCTCATCAAGGTGGGGGTACCGGCTTCAATGGAATCACTGGCACTTAGAATCGGGGTACTTCTGTTTGTGAGGATTGTAGCGGGTCTTGGTACTGTAATCTATGCTTCTCACCAGATTGCTCTGAGTATTCTGGGGTTGTCCTTTCAGCCCGGGCAGGCTTTTGGTATAGCAGCTTCGTCTATGGTTGGTCGCTCACTAGGCGCAAAAAATCTTGGTCTTGCGGAGGCATATGCTAAAGAGACAAGAAAAATAGGATCACTGATATCGACATTCATGGCACTGATTCTTTTCTTCTTCGGGAGACAGCTTGTCAGTCTCTATTCAAATGATCCGGTGATCATCGACAACGCTTCCATGGCACTTAAAATCATTGCAATTGTTCAGCCTTTCCAGTCCTCACAGCTGATACTGGCCGGTGCATTAAGAGGAGCAGGGGATACGCTCTGGCCACTGGTTGCAACCTTTATCGGCGTGTTCGGATTCAGAGTGGTTCTTGCAAACATCCTTGTGAATACACTGGAACTTGGCCTCATGGGTGCATGGCTTGCAGTACTTGCCGATCAGCTCATCAGATGGTTCTTTGTTTACGGCAGATTCAGAACAAACAAGTGGAAGTACATCAAGCTGAAGTAGCGCAAATAAGATTAAGCCCATTGGTTCAGTAATCTCTGAACCAATGGGCTTATTAACTAGATCATATCTTTATTTCTATTCTACAGTAACTGATTTAGCCAGATTTCTAGGCTTGTCCACATCAAGACCCTTATAAAGTGCCACATAGTAGGCAAGAAGCTGTGTTGGAACGACTGCCAGAATCGGAGCGATGATATCCATGGTATTCGGGATATAGATGACCTCGTCTGAGTACTTTTCCACTTCTGTGTTGTTCTCGTAGGTGATGGCCAGAACCTTTGCACCTCTTGATACAACTTCCTTGATGTTGCTCTGCATCTTTTCAAACAGATCTCTCTGTGTCAGGGAAGTGATGACAGAAATTCCTTCTTCGATCAGTGCGATGGAACCATGCTTCAGTTCTCCACCTGGATAAGCTTCTGAATGAATATAGGAAAGCTCCTTCAGTTTTAGTGAAGCTTCCACAGCAATCTGATAGTCAAGACCTCTTCCGAGATAGAAGATATCTCTTTCTTCATGAATCTTATCTGCGAATTTCTCTACCTTTGTAGTGTCTTTGAGGATCTCTGCGACCTTTTCAGGTAAGGTCAGCATTTCAACCTTGATTGCTTCAAGATATTCAGCGTCCTGTGTACCCAGCAGCTCGGCAAAGTATATTGCTATGCAGTAAACTGCCACAAGCATGGTCAGATAGGCTTTTGTCGATGCAACACCGATTTCAGGTCCTGCCCAGGTATAGAAGACGTCATCTGCTTCACGTGCGATGGAACTTCCTACGACATTCGTAATTGCGATAACTCTGGCTCCGAGATTCTGTGATTCTCTAAGAACTGCTAGAGTATCAGCGGTTTCGCCCGACTGGCTGATGGTGATGACAAGAGTTCTGCTGTCTATAACAGGATTTCTGTATCTGAATTCAGAGGCAACATCTACTTCCACAGGGATTCTTGAAAGTGATTCAATGGCCACTTTTCCGATGAGTCCAGCATGGTATGCTGTACCGCATGCTATGATATAGATTCTCGAATAGTTCATCAGCATATCCTTTGTGATATGGATGTCATCCAACTTTATTCTCTGGCCAGGTACGATTCTTGATGTCATGGTATCTTTAAGCGCTTTCGGCTGCTCATAGATTTCCTTTATTGTGAAGTGTGCGTAGCCGCCTTTTTCTGCAGACTCTGCACTCCAGGTGATCTCAGTGCTCTCTCTGTCTACTTTTTCTCCATCGTTTGAATAGAAAGCCAGCGCATCTCTGGACAGTACTGCAAACTCTCCATCGTTCAGATAGACAAATTCCTTAGTATAGTTCAATACTGCAGGAACGTCTGATGCGATGAAGTATTCATTTTCGCCAAGTCCAACCACGAGAGGGCTGTCCTTTCTAGTAGCAACGATTCTGTCGGGTTCATCTATGGAGATGACACCCAATGCATAGCTGCCTTTAAGCTCCTGTGTCGTTTTTCTGACTGCTTCAAGCAGATCACCGTCATAATAATGGTCTACCAGATTAGGGATGACCTCTGTATCTGTATCCGACAGAAATTTATATCCCAATTTTACGAGCTTATCTCTAAGTTCCATATAATTTTCAATTATTCCGTTATGTACAACGGAGATTCTGTTATTGTTGCTGTTGTGGGGATGAGAATTGACATCTGAAGGAGCACCATGAGTAGCCCAGCGTGTATGTCCGATTCCCATATGAGAGTCAAGGCTGGTGTGTTCCAGTCTTGACTCAAGATTTCTCAGTTTTCCCTGAGCCTTAACCATGGAAACCTGATTATTCTCCATGACGGATATTCCCGCTGAATCATAACCTCTGTACTCCAGCCTTGATAATCCGCTGATCAGTACCTCCACTACATCTCTGTTACCTAGATAACCTACAATTCCACACATAAAAAAAACACCCTCTCTAAATTATTTTTAGGAAGGCTTAATACACCTGACAGGATTGTCCCAAGAATTGCTCCTTGTATTTCTCCTGCCATTTATCGGTTGGTAACCGCGAAGCATCCGCCGAATTTTCGATAACTCCGTCCTCGTCACCCTGTTTTCACAGGGTCTGGCGCTATTTCATATAATGAAATTTCACTATTCTATTAAGCCTTACTGAATCATTATAACTTGAATCCGATAAAATGCATACCCCTAAAATGTAAAATCGTTATTTATATAACTATCTCACATCCTGAGAATGATCATTTTCGCTGACACTCAAGAAAAAATGTCACGGGATCCCATCTTAATATAGAATCCCGTGACAATATCCTAAGTCTGGCTGATGACTGTTCTATTTTCACAATAGCTGATGATTCTTTCTTTTATCTCATCAGTCTTTGTATCTGTTGTATCAAACGAAAGGTCGGATCTGACATCTTCCCAGTTCTTCATCTGCTTTTCAAGCATCATTTCAAGAGGCTTAGGCAGATTGCCTTTCATTCTTCCAGCAAATCTTTCCTTAATCAGCGAGGGATCTGCAGTGAACAGTACGAATAAGGCATGTTCAGCAGGCTTCAGCTTCTGAAGTTCAGCTGTCTCTGTCACGATATAGATTAATGAATCATCAGCCCACCCTGAGCTTAAGCTTGCCTTCTTCAGCATCTCATCAAATTTATTTCTGGCTTCACTTTCATTTTTGTGTAGACGAAGGTAGTCTTTCCCTGTGAAAACCTGTATATTCATGTCTTTTCTGATCATTTCTGCAGCGGAAGATTTTCCTGTGCAGCTGGCACCCATAAAAATAAGAAGCATTTTCTTCACTCCACATAACGATTAATATTGATGTTCTATACGGTTCAGATTATAACTTACTCATCTTTCAGTGTCAGATGAGATCCGTCGCAGTAAGGTGGTGTTTTGGTCATTTTGCAGGTGCATAGTGCCGCAACACCATCATTTTCATGTGTAAAGAGGAGAGGCGTGATATCAGTGGTTCCTTTATGACTTCCATCACAGAAAGGCTGGGAAGCGCTTTTTCCGCATGCACACCACCATAGTTCTTGTCCTGCTTTCAGTTCAACGAGAATGGGTTTATTTCCTGCTTGTTGTGGTTTATCCATTTTTGCACCTCTTTCATTTATTTATATATCATATTATATACTTAATTCTATAACATTTCCATATTATTATAGGTGATTTTCTGATGAGGCCAGAACAATCTGTCTTTCCGTTCGTGTGGTTTCTCGGCAGCAGTGGCTAAAGGGTATAGAAAAACACTCACATGTGAGTGAGTGTTTTCAGCCGATAATTTTATATGATTTTTCGTCTTCCACGACAGGAATCTCTTTCGTGGAGTAATCCGTGACTCTTATAAATCCGTTCCCTTTGAGTACCCCTTTAAGAAAGAGATTGAAGGATTCTTCGGATCCCTGGATTTCCACTTCAACATTTCCGTTCATGAGATTTCTGACGTGTCCGGTAAGTGACAGGGAACGAGCCAGATCATAAGTGGTATATCTGAATCCCACTCCCTGAACACGTCCCTCGAAAATCATTAAGTATCGTTTCATGGTTCACCGCCTTTTATCAGTCCCGGGTATCCTTTGAACCGGACTGATGATCATCAAGTGAATTCTTGCTCGGATTAAATTTGTTCTTCAGCTGTGATGTGCTTTGTGCAATTTTCTGGCTGACATTTTTTGCAAAGCGATCCAGTGTTTTTGCATCGAATTTCTTATGCTCCTCGGTTTCATCATGAGTGATGATGCGTCTTTCTTCTTCAGGAACCTTTGTGGAGATAGTGGGGGTGACCGACTGTTTCTTTTCGTCCGCTGGCATTTTATGCTCAGACAATTCCTGCTTTAGAGATGTATACTCTTTATCAGGGAGGTTCCGTTTCTGTGGATAGTTCGGTTTCTCCTGCATAGTTCGTTTTTCATGTTCTAAATTGGATTCAGCTGATGTCTGTGTGACCGGCTTTCTTTCGGGTAGAGGTCTGACTTGCGATAATATGCCTTTGCTTTTCAGTCTCTTAGCTTCCTTCGAGCGATACTTTGATACGGTGTATATATAGTCAAGGTAAATTGCTCCGACAATTTTAGCATCAGCAACATAATCTCTGTCCAGATTATAAAGCTTCAGGTATCTCTGAATATGACTCAGAGGCTTGTTGGCAATACCGTATAGATCCTTACTCATTTTCATCGCATCTATAAAGGATATATGGACTTCTTTATCCAGTTTTACATTAAGATACGTATGGGTAAAGGGCTGATTGTATATGATGATAGGCAGATCACCCGCATACCTTAAAAAACGGCCGATTGCTTCATTCAGAGGCAGGGTGTAGTTTTTCAGAATCGGGTCGGTGGTCTGGAGCGGAATGAAAAGTGAGTCGATCATCTTATTCTTGATGTATCTGACTGCCTGAAGGGAATGAACAGTTTCGCTGTAGGGATCCTCAGTTTTTCTGCTTAGGTGAAATGTGACAAATTCCTGATACAGTGGATAGGATTCAAACTCTTCTATGATCTCGCCCTTATGATTGAAAAGAGCATCCTCCATAATAACCTGTTTGTAGTTCAGTCTGTCCGGATTGTAGATGAAATCCTTGAGGATATAAAACAGTGAAATCATCATACCAAAAATGATATAGATGATTGCATAGGAAATCTCCTGCTTTTCATAACGGTTATTGAAGTACAGGTATACGATCAACAGCAGCAGGAAACTGTAGAAAAATATAAACTTCCTGTTTAAAATTCCTTTAACTAAATTCATGTGTTATGCCTCCACCAATTGTAATTTCTGCTCGATTTCGTCATTTTGCTTTCGTAAACAGAATCAATACTTGTATTATATTATGATTTCAATAAAACATAAAGAAAAGTATTGCAATCCCTTATGGATTGGAAAGTACGGGAAGTTTTACAGTGATTGCAATACGCTGTTCATTTATCTTCCTGGCATAAATCTTTCCTTCATGCAGATGTACAATTCCTTCAGAAATGGCAAGACCGAGTCCGCTACCACCTGTTTCACTGGATCTTGATTTTTCCAGTCTGTAGAAACGTTCAAACATCTTCGAGATTTCCTCGTCACTGATTTCGTCGATGGTATTTTCAATACTGATCGTCACATAGCCTGATGCATCGATACCAAGTACAGAAAGAAGTATCGGATCACTGGTATAAGAATATTTTATGGCGTTGGAAATAAGGTTTTCAAAGAGTCTTACAATCTGCGGAACGTCAGCCTGAAGAAAGATGTCTTTTTTGACGACAGATTTTGTGATGCTGAGACCTCTTTCCTCTGCCATGGGAATCATCTCTTCAATGAGCTGATCCAGAAGATCCACGAGGTTGACTGCTGTAAAATTCGGTTTGTTGTCAGGACTCTGAAGCTTGGTATATTCAAACAGTTCGTTGATCAGTTCTTTCAGTCTTTCGGATTTGGAATAGGCGATATCGATATACTCATCCTTCTGCTTTGCAGAGATTTTCTGGGACTGAGCAAGACCGAGATATCCGATTATGGAAGTCAGAGGAGTTCTCAGATCATGAGAAACGTTTGTGATGAGTTCCTGTTTTGTTTTTTCAAGATGTCTCTCTTCCTCGATTCTTTCATCGATATCTCTGGCCATGACATTGATGCTTTTAGCGAGATTCGTCAGCTCGTCGTTTCCTTTTACAGGGGCGGCATACTTCAGGTCACCGGTTGATATGATATGGACTGTGTTGGAAAGCTCCTGAATATAGTCCATTTTGTTTTTCGTGAGAATGAGGAATCCGGAGATGAAGAAAAGGAATCCGATGAAAATCGCGAGGGAACTGTTGTAGCTGTATGTGGGTGTGGTCTGAATATCTGCTACGGGTGTATCCTTTATAACAAGGTAGATATCATTCTTCAGAAAATTCATGGGGTACACGAAAATCAGTTCGCTTGCAGACTGCTCTTCAAGCTGTTCCGGCCTGTAATAATCTATGTCGTATGCAGATTTGATTACAGAAAAAATATCCAGAGAAGTCTCCATCACGTTTTCCGTTTTATATAGAATATCCCCGTTAAGGTCTGTCACCACAACTTTCAGGGTGCTGGTTCTTGAAAAATCCTGAATGAGATTTTCCATCGCCTTATTCAGATTGAACTGTTTGGCATTGGGGTTGTTCTCCGATGCATAACGTGCATTCTCTCTCATTTCATCTGTTATTTCCTCTTCTTCTTTATATCTGAGGTCATTCAGCATTCTTTCAGCAATATCGTCTGCTGAGGAGGAGATGTCGTCAATTCCACGTTCATAGGAGATGGACTGGTCAAGAGTCACCTTTCTGGTCATATTGAAGGTGATGTTATAGGCAAGAAAGGCCAATACCAGACAGAAAGCCACAGCAAAAATAAGCTCCAGCTGAATATTGCTGCTGATTTTTGAACGAATCAGATTATCCAGTGAGGTAAAGAACATATCGATCTTTCCATCAGGTTTTGCAGGGACTGCTTTCTTCGGTTTTCTGAACCTATTTTTCAACTTTGTATCCTACTCCCCATACGGTCTTGATGTATCTCGGATTTCTAGGGTCATCTTCAATCTTCTCTCTCAGTTTCCTGATGTGGACCATTACTGTATTCTCCGATTCCAGAAATTCCTCTTTCCAGACGTTTTCATATATTTTCTCGACGGATAGTACGATTCCGGTATTTCTCGTCATGTATTCAAGCATATCGAATTCTGTTTTTGTCAGTTTGATGAGGTCGGTTCCTTTTTTTACCTCTCTCGTATTGATGTTGATTGTGATGTCATCGAGTGTCAGTATATTCTCGTTCCTCGGTTTTTCCGAGTTCAGAGTGTAATATCTTCTTAACTGTGATTTGACACGGGCAATCAGCTCAAGAGGATTGAACGGTTTTGTCAGGTAATCGTCGGCACCTGATGTCAGTCCCAGAATTTTATCCATATCCTGTGTTTTGGCTGAGAGCATGATTACGGGCATATTCTTTGTTTTTCTCAGTTCCATACAGGCCTGGATACCGTCTTTCTTTGGCATCATGATGTCTAAGATGATGAGATCGACATGGGTCTTTTCAACAATCTCAAGAGCCTCAACACCGTTTGTCGCTTTTATGGTCTCGTATCCTTCGTTGGAAAGGTAGATCTCGATGAGATCTCTGATTTCCTTTTCGTCATCTACGATGAGTATAGTCTGCTTTTCCATTTGTTTTCCTCCATCGGTTGCTTATTTCGCTGCTATTCCGGAAATCGGTCTGGACCGATAACTTAAACATTCTGCTTCACTTAATCAATGTTTATCTTATCGATAACATCTTAAATTATTAAGCGAAAAACCTTAAAACTTGGTGAAACAGAGGATTTTCGGATGAAAATCCTGCGCTATGTCAATTATACTATATTCTGGAAAGGGAAGTATGGAAATCGGACATGCATTCCAATGAAAATCAGATGAGATTAAACTGTTCTTAAGAACTTTCATGTATTCTTTTATTTGGATAAAATAGACCAGCAGATTATGAAATGACGCATGTAAAACATGTATAATAGAGAACGAATAAAACTTAGGGTGATGAGATGAATTTTAGCAATAAAAAGAAAAAGAGACTGAATAGATATACAGGACTTGTGGTTGTGATGATCCTGATTTTTTCACTGCTCATTAATGAGATGGTGGACCTTCAGGTGATCCATGGCGACGAATACTATGCCCGTGCAAATGTGGAGTTTATCAAAAATATAGACTATGCAGCGCCAAGGGGAGAGATTAAAGATGCAAAAGGCAATGTCCTGGCAACTTCTCTTCAGAGCTATAATCTTATCTATGTGGATACCACCGAGTCAAGAAAGGAAATCTACAGGACCATAGACAAGGTTCAGGAACTGCTGGGGAAATCCGGGCAGTCAATCAATGACACTTTCAGCCTGAAAACCGATCCCTTCCGCTTTGAGTTCGGTTCCGAAGATCCTTCGTTCATTGAAAAATCGGAACTTCGTTTTAAGAAAGACCGGGGTATCAATGATTTTCTTTTCAACACAATCATGAGTGAAGAGACCGGTAAATCAAGAATATCTGAACTTAATGAAGCGGAGACGGACAGACTGGATGAACTGATTCTTGAATTTTCACCAGAAGATACCTACTACTATCTGATGGAGTTCTATAAGCTTTATGAAGCTCTGGATCTGACACCAGAGGAGAAAAAAGTCTTTTCAAAGAAGTCGGGAAAAGAAATTCATGATGCGCTTCTTGAAGAGTATGACTGGGGAACCATAAGAGCGTATCTTCTCATAAGAGATGCAATCAAGATGGAAAGCTACTCTGGTTCCAAAGCGGTCACTCTGGTCAATAACATGACTGAGGAAAGCGCATTCACTTTTCTTCAGCAGTTGAGCGATCTTCCTGGAATCGATGTGGAGACCAATCCCATCAGACTCTATCCCTATGGAACCATGGCTTCACATGTTCTCGGATATCTCAATCCTATACCTGCAGGCTCCCAGAGTAAGTATCTGGAAAAAGGATATGATATTTCAAAAGACTATATCGGAGTTTCAGGTATTGAAGCTGCTTATGAAGACAGACTTAAAGGCAGCAAAGGTGTGAGAACTGTTGAAGTGGACAAGAACGGGCGTACGGTGAGTGAACTCTTCGAACTGGAAACCTATCCGGGTGATACCGTTCAGCTGACCCTTGATCTTGATCTTCAGCATGCCGCTGAGCAGGCGCTGAAAGATATCATCATAGAGTATTCCACTGTGAAGACAAATCATGGAATAGCAGGTTACCATCAGGATTCATCCAATGCAACAAGAGGTGCGGTTGTGGCTCTTGAAGTGGATACCGGGAATGTGCTGGCTATGGCCAGCTATCCAAGTTATGATCCAAACATCTTCGCGGTACCCGGCAGACTGTCAAGTGAGATGTATAAGGAGTTCTTTACTCCTGACTACAGATCATTTGCTGAGCAGCTAATAGAAAAGAAAAATGTAAGAATGACAGAAGACGAAAAGACGAAAAAGATGAGAAAGGCTACCCCGGATGATCTTTTCCGTTTCAATGATGACGGAACGGTCAACGACATCAACGACCTTTATGCCAAGCCGTTCTTCAACTACGCGACACAAGGACTTGTACCGTCAGGATCGACGTTCAAGCTCATCACAGGACTTGCTGCTCTTGAAGAAGGCGTCATTACACCTTCAACGATCATCCGAGACAACGGAGCGTTCACGAATTCACAGGTAGGCAGTGCCATTACCAATGAAGGTGGAGGAGCCTATGGAAGTACCGATCTTGCCAGAGCCATCGCCAAATCCTCTAATGTCTATTTTGCCGATGTGGGTTACAGGCTCTATCAGGCGAAAGGCCTTAATGCACTGGCCGAATGGGCCTGGAAACTCGGACTTGGACATAATCCGGAGGAACCGGACCACAGCACGACAGGAATTGAAATTACCGAGAACACTGCTGGAAACGTCTATAATCACTACACCAAGGTAGAACTGACGAAGAAACTCTTCATGTTTGATGTGGTGGCATTCCTGAAAGCAGGTAGACCACGATCGGGTATAGGCAGTTTCCCGCCGCTTGATATCGGAATTGATAACTCTAATGAGAAGACACTTGAAGCTGCTAAGGAAAACATCAAAGCAGTGATAAGGGAAAGCCTGGACATCAGTCTTGAAGATGCAAACAGTCTGAAGAGACAGGACATCAAGGTGCTCATCAGTGATCTTGAAAAGGCTATTGGAGATTATATCGCACTTCTTCCGGAAGAAACTGCAGCAGCCCTTGGCAAACCGAATATGTATGCCGTAGAGCTTGCAAATAAGATCGTCTACGACCAGACAACAGAAATCATCAGTCCAAGAAACGTACTGAACTCATCTCTTGGACAGGGAGACAATCAGGTTTCTCTGCTTCAGGTGGCAAATGCTCTGGCTACCATCACAAATGGCGGGACCAGATATAAGACAAACCTTGTGGGTAAAATTCTGGATGCAGAAGGGAATGTGATTCAGGAAAACGAGCCGGTTATTCTTGAAGAGACAGGAATAAAACCTTCCAGTGTTGCAGCACTGAAAAAAGGTCTGCAGGACTCCACAAAGCCTGGGGGAGGCTCCTATAGCGTATTTAAGGACTTTCCCATCGCTAATGGCGGAAAGACAGGTACAGCGACTTGGAAGACAAATCAGGAAGAGTTCGGAAGAGCTGCCTTTGGTGTCTATACTGCGGTTGCGCCCATCGAAGATCCTGAAATTGTGGTAGCTGTTATCGTATATGACATCACAAGAGGAGCATTCGTTGCGCCGATCTCTCTAGCTGTGTTTGAAGAGTACTTTGAAGAAAAACTGAAAACAGAATATCCTGATTACAAGAGAAAATATGATTATGAAGTCCCTAAAACAATATCTTACTACGGGGAAGAACCGGAAATCGAAATAACCTCTGATGTGAAAGATGGAGAAGCTGCAAAAGAAGAAAATCAGCCGTAAAATAAAAGTATGCACATTTTTGTGCATACTTTTACTCATACTGACTGATGATGATGGGTGCTTCATTTCCTTCACGGGAAGCCTTTAAAACGGCTTCTACGAAGGTTCTGAAATCTTTTGACGACGTGGTCGCTCCAGATACTGTGTCCACTTTGTCGGGATCCTGGTGTTCCAGAAGGCTCTTTTCAAGTTCTTCCAGATATATGGTCGGTTTTGTCCCTTTAGTTGCAAACATCGCCTCGTTATATGCTACATCTTCTGATTTGAGCTTGCCTTCGTTTTCACCGGTGCCTTCATAATCGTAGTTTATCTCTGTAATCCTACCACCGCTGATTTCGATGGTCATGAAAGCTTTCCAGTCTGTTGAATCCGGCTGATCAAACATAACTGAATATGTACCATCAATCAGCGGTTCAGGTTTAGGGGTGCTGCATCCTGTGAAAAGACCGGCAGTGATAAGTGCCAGGACACTCGTGCGAAGTATTTTTTTCAAGTGGCATTCCTCCCGAATATTCTTGATTATAGAGTTCATCATAAACTAAAAATGAATTTTACGCAATTTAATTCGACGAATTGCTTTGTGAGGATTTTATCGCAGATTGAGTCAAAGCATTCAAATCATCTGCGTAATCTGATATAATACTATTTTGGAACAGTTATTTTTATATATTGAAAGGGTGAAGGAAATGAAAGTTAAAAAATGGGATGTCATCGTAATCAGTCTGTTTGTTGTGGCTTCCTTCATACCCGCACTGATCTTTACCCTTAATGCACGAGCTGATTCAGGTGGATACTATGTTGAGATCAAGGTTGAAGGAGAGCTTTATGATACCGTTCAGCTTACCGGAAATGAAGGACGGAAAGAAATCAGAATCGAAACCGATCTGGGCGTCAATATCGTGGAATTCATTGATGAGAAAGTAGGCATGTACGAAGCGGACTGCCCCGATAAGATATGCTACTCTCCGGAGTACATCTCAAGACCAGGGGAAACCATCGTCTGTCTGCCAAACCGAGTAGTAATAGAAGTTAAAGGAGAAACACCTGACGAAAATGATGCGGACATCATAACTGGGTGGATAAGTGACAACCATGAATAAGACAACTAAAATGATATTCATCTCTCTTATCGTGGCACAGGCACTTGTCCTGCATGTCATTGAAGGGATGATTCCATTGCCGATAGGGATACCCGGAGCAAAACTGGGGCTGGCAAATGTTTTCACCATCATTTCACTGTATATTCTTGGCTTTAAGTCCACCGTTGTGGTCGTGATCCTGAGAGTTGCGCTTGCGACCATGTTTGGCGGAACATTATCCTCTTTTCTTTTCAGTTTGAGCGGTGGACTGCTTAGTCTGTTCTCCATGACCATCGTCAAGAATCTTCTTAAAGATAAAGTCAGCATCATTGGGGTCAGTGGAGCAGGTGCTGTTAGTCATAATATCGGACAGCTTCTGGTTGCATCTTATATTGTAAGAAACTGGACAGTTATGATGTATCTGCCCGTTCTGACATTCATAGGGATCGGTACAGGTATATTTATAGGTATCGCCGCGAATTATATCATTGGACATATGAGCAAGATTAAAGCTGTAAACAGAATCAGTCAACTGAAAGAAGGCGACATCTTCATCAAGAACCGGTAAATTTCAAAAGGTAATATAATGATTAGTACAGGATAGTTTATACCTGTACTTTTTTATTGTATCAGTAAAAATTAATTTTTTGTTAACCATTGACATCGGCTTTCTGTGGTGCTAATATTAAAAGTTAACAATTTGACAACAGGAGGGTACTGGTGTATAATGATATTCGGAAGAAGGTGTTTTTATGGAATATTACAACAATATTACAGACATTAAGAACGAAATCGAGAAGAATGTTGGCCGCGATGTAAAACTCAAAGCAAACGTGGGTAGAAGAAAGATGTACGAAAGTACAGGAACCATTGAACAGGTTTACCCAAGTATATTCGTAGTGAGACTCGATAACGACGCAAAAGGTTGCGTAAGCTTTAGTTACTCTGATGTGCTGACGAAAACAGTGACACTTTCATACAAGAATTAGTATGTACACGGTACCGGTATTTCCGGTACTTTATTTTTTTGTGGATTATTCAGGGTAAATTTGCAATAATGATAAGATAATATGAAAAAGTAGGTGTTGACGTGTTATTGAAGGCACATGCAAAAATCAATCTTTCTCTGGACATCATAGGTAAACGAAAAGACGGTTATCATCTTCTGGAGATGGTCATGCAGACACTTGAACTCCATGATGAAATTGAAATCAGTGAGACTGAAAAAGGGATACTGGTCACCTGTGATAAGGACTATGTTCCTGTTGATGAAAGAAATATCGCATATAAAGCGGCTAAACTTCTTATGGAGCTGAAAGATATAAGAAAAGGTGTGCGAATCGACATCAGGAAAAAGATCCCAGTGGCTGCGGGGCTTGCTGGAGGGAGTGCTGATGCTGCTGCTGTTCTCGAAGGGATGAATGAGATCTTTAATCTGAAGATGACTGAGAAAGAGCTTATGGACGCGGGGCTTAAACTGGGGGCGGATGTACCGTTCTGTATCAGGGGAGGAACATGTCTATGCGAGGGTGTAGGGGAGGTTGTAACGTCTCTTAAACCTTTTAAGGATCATATTGTTCTACTTGTCAAACCGTCCTTCGGTGTGTCAACCAAGGATGCCTATGGCGGATTTGAGCTGGATAAGATCAACAGACATGTGGATACCGACAAGCTCATCAAGGCGATGGGGGAAAATGATCTTAAGGGAATGAGCTACTTTTCGAGAAATCTTCTTGAGAATGTTGTGCTCAGGCGATATCCTGTGTTAAAGAGCATCAAGCTTTCCATGCAGAAGTCAGGATCGGTCATCACGCTCATGAGCGGCAGCGGTCCGACAATCTACGGTATATTCACTGATGAACAGCATGCGGAAAATGCAGCCAGAGCTCTTCATAAGAACGGTAATGAGGTCATTCTGACAAGAACCATATAAAGTGTTCTTTTCATAGAACTGGTAAATGAAATATAGAAAGAAAAGAGGAATGCGTTCATAAATGAACTGCATTCCTTTTGTAATTGACAGGATAATTACTGTTTCTATAAATCTACGAGTTCACCGAGATGACTGCAGTTTTTTTCACTGATCAGTCTTCTGGATAGGGTATATATGTTCTGGGCAGCTTTGGGCTTACCGTTGGCTTTTGAGCGAGTTCTTAAGTTTTCCAGGAGACTGTCATCGGTCAGTGCATTCTGTATGATCTCCGCACACTTTTCACCTGTACCAAGATCGATTGCCAGGTGATGCCTGAAAAGATAATCCGCATTCTGAACCTCGTGTCCGGGGATTGCCGAATAAATTGCAAGAGGAGTCCCTGTTATAAAGCTTTCCGTTAGGGTCAGACCTCCGGGCTTTGTGACCAGAAGATCGGTAATGGATAAAATCTCATTCATGTTGTCACAGTAATGGAGCGGGAGGATGCATTTGCTGCATTCCTTGCTGATATCCATGACTTTGTTGAACAGTTTGGTGTTGCTACCGGTAAGAACGATGATCTGAATATCCAGAGTTACGGAGACGATTTCCTGAAGAATCTCTTCTATATTTCCCATGCCTAGACTTCCGCCGACTATAGTCAGCGTTTTTCTGGTTTCATCAAGATTAAGCTCATGATAGATCTGGCTCTTGGATTTGAGTTTGAAAAACGCTTGAGAAATCGGAATGCCATAAGGGAAGATCATACTCTGATCACGTCCTCTAAGCACAAGTTCATGAACCATGTCTTCGTTTGAGACGACATATGCATCCACGTTTCGGTGTACCCAGAAAGCGTGAGAAGCATAATCCGTCATAACGACCAGAGACGGTTTCTGCCAGCCGAATTTTTTCCTCAGAATAGAGAGTACCTGAGCGGTAAATGCATGCGTTGCAATGATGATATCCGGCTCAAATTCTACTATTGTAGGGTAAAGCTGCTTAGTGATATAATCGTTTCCGATTGTTGAAGACTTGAAGAATCTTCCATCCTCATCGGAATGTTTATACAGATATTTAAAAAATGACGGGTAGTGGCGAATGCTTCGTAAGTAGGTACCTACTACAAGCTTGTCCAGGAACGGGCTGATGTATTTAATGGTATCGATGATTCTAACCTCAGATTCAGGTTCGTTGATCAGGATAGATTCTCTGATTGCCTCAGCTGCCCTTCCATGACCGCCACCTGTCGAAACCGACAGAATTAATGCTTTCATGCTGCACCTCATATTTTCAATCTTTATACTATTATTGCGCGAATATCATAAATCATCAATAAAAACCTTCATAAATGAAAGGCGCGGTTTTGTGATTCTACTGATATGTAACTTATTATAGTTTATAATATAAATATTAAGACGCTGTTAATTTTTAAGAGAATGATTCTTAAAATAAGTTAATATATAGCATGACAGTTAAGAGGTGTAAGATGAATAAAGTCAAGATAGAAGTACGAAGCAATAAATTCAATGAAGAACCAATAGAGGTTGTTTATCTGGGCAATCTCGAAGAAAGTGACGGAAAAACTCTCGTTTCCTATGAAGAAAGCGTCCTAACAGGGATGGAGGGTGTCTTTACGAAGCTGTCTATAGACAAGGATCATCTAGAAATTGTTCGGACTGGGAATATTGAATCAAGGATGGTGTTTAGAGAGCACCATAAAGATGTTTTTGTCTATAAGATGAGCGTGGGTGCAATGTCCATGGCTCTGGAAACGGATCAGCTGTCGGTTGGTAGAGCGGCAGACACCATCGATATCTATATCCGTTATCGTCTTGAAATTGCAGGGGATCCGGGCGACAGGAACGAGATGTTCATCAGGATTACCAGAAACCAGAAAACTCTATAATAAAAAAAGAGCAATGAAATACAAAAATAATGGTAGCGTATGGGAAAAAAGTATGCTATCATTATTTTTATATTTAATTTACTCAATAATTACCCCATTATATTTATGGGGTAATTCCAATTATACCAAATGAACAGAACTTGTCAATAGGCGGAGGGAGAAAAAAATGAGAAATACAAAATACATTTTCGTCACCGGTGGAGTCGTATCATCTCTTGGTAAGGGAATCACGGCAGCTTCTTTGGGTCGACTGCTCAAGAACAGAGGAATGAAGGTGACCATACAGAAATTTGATCCTTATCTCAACGTGGACCCCGGTACCATGAGTCCTTATCAGCACGGAGAAGTTTTTGTCACTGATGATGGTGCAGAAACAGATCTTGACCTTGGACATTATGAAAGATTTATTGACGAGAATCTCTCTCAGGACAGCAATGTAACCACAGGAAGAATCTACTGGAACGTCATCAGCAAAGAAAGAAGAGGGGATTACCTTGGTGGAACTGTACAGGTTATTCCTCATATCACGAATGAAATCAAAGAGAAGATCTTCAGCGTTTCCAGGTCTGAAGAAGTGGATGTTGTCATTACGGAAATTGGCGGAACTGTCGGTGACATCGAATCTCTTCCGTTTCTTGAAGCCATACGACAGGTGAAGTATGATGCAGGTCAGGATAATGTCCTGTTTATCCATGTGACACTGGTGCCGTATTTAGGCAAAGCCGGAGAACTGAAGACAAAACCGACACAGCATAGCGTAAAGGAACTCCGCAGCATCGGTATACAGCCTGATATCATCGTCTGCCGATCGGAGAAGGAGATTCCGGAGGAGCTGAGAAATAAGATCGGACTTTTCTGCAACGTTGAAGGAAGGGCAGTTATCCAGAATCTTGATGCAGATACACTATATGAAGTACCGCTGATGCTCCATAAGGAAGGGTTAGATACACTTGTCTGTGAGAAGCTCGGTCTTAATTGTGATGCTATCGACAATAGTGCATGGGAAGCTATGGTGCACAAGATGAAGCATCTGGAGAAGAAGGTCAGAATTGCACTTGTCGGAAAGTATGTGGAGCTTCATGATGCATATCTTTCCGTCGTTGAAGCTCTTTCACATGGAGGTCTTGCGAATGGAGTAGAGGTTGAGATCAAGTGGGTCAATGCGATGAATCTCACAGAAGACAATCTGAAAGAGGAACTCTCTGATGTTGAAGGTATTCTTGTTCCGGGAGGATTTGGTACAAGAGGAATTGAAGGAAAGATTCTCGCTATCGGATTTGCAAGGACTCATAATGTTCCGTTTCTTGGGATATGTCTCGGTATGCAGACTGCGGTCATTGAATTCGCACGGAATGTGCTTGGACTCAAAAATGCCAACAGCAGCGAGTTTGATGAGAACTCATCAGATCCTGTTATTGACCTGATGCCTGAGCAGATCAACATTGAGGAGAAGGGTGGAACAATGAGACTCGGCCTGTATGAAGCGAAACTGAGCAGTGGTTCATTTGCGGAAGAGGCTTATGGAAGGGATACCATTTACGAAAGACATCGTCACAGATACGAGTTCAACAATGATTATCTTAAGTTATTTGAGGATAAGGGTATGAGATTCAGTGGAATCAATCCGAAGAAAAATCTTGTGGAAATCATCGAGATTCCGGGACATAAATGGTTTGTGGCTTCGCAGTTTCATCCGGAGCTGAAGAGCAGACCAAACAACCCTCATCCGCTATTTAAAGGATTCATCAACGCCTGCGTGAAAAGATAATCTGTGAAAGATAAAAGACAGCATTTTAAATGAATGCTGTCTTTCTTACCACTGCCTGAAAGCTGGAGTAAGTAAGGTTTTCTACAGTACAGTAAAGTGAGAGATGATGTCTTTTCACTTTACTTTTTTATATTTTTGATATAAGATAAGCTCAATTTACAAGTGCATAATCTTATCAAAACTGATTCTCGGAAATATCTTGAATGACCAGCATCTTTGTCGGATTTCAAAGTATATACGTTTAAAAGAAATTTCAATCAAAATTGTACAGCGATTTTTTCTGAATAGTGATCATATAAAATTAATGCAACTCTTGCATGGTTCTGCAGCAAATCTGATAAATTCAAATCATAATTTCCTTAATGAGCATATATTATGAAAATTAATAGAAAATATCCATAGACCCCTATATAAGGAGTGGTAAAAATATGTCCAATGAAAAAATACAGGAGCTGTCAAAGCTTAAACTTGACGAGCTCAGAATTCTTGCAAAAGAACATAAGATAAAGAATCTGATGAAGTACCGGAAAGGTGAACTCATTTCGCTTCTTGATGACATCATGAAAGCTGAAGTTAAAGAGGAAATAAAGATGGAAAATGTTCATTCATCAGAAGCTGCAGAAGTGAATGACTCCGCCGCAGTGAATGAACCGAAAGTTGGTGAATCTCAGGAAAAAACGGCACAAACACGTGTATCGGAACCTGATCAGTCTGATGAGCCAGCTGGAAACACTGACCTTCTACAGAATAATGTAGAGAAGTCAGTATCTGATTCGCAGATACCTGCAGTTAGAAATGAAACTTATAATTTTATTCGAAACGAGGACACCAGAAGAGTAAAATACTCCAATGAATTTGACTGCAGAGGTGTATTTGAAATCCTTGATATGAACAATTTCGGATTTCTTAGAGGTCAGAACTATCTGACAAGTCCTGAAGATATCTATGTTTCGCCACCTCAGATCAGAAGATTCGATCTTAGAACAGGGGATGAAGTCATAGGGTATGCCCGTTATCCCAGAGAAGGGGAGAAATTTGCGGGCTTGAATTACATCGAAAAAATCAATGGGGAAAACCCTGAGAAATCCATTGGAAGACCTTATTTCGACAGGCTCACACCGATTTATCCTGAAGAGCGGATAAAGCTTGAAGTACCATCCGAAAATGATCTTTCCACAAGAATCATCGATCTTATGGCCCCTATGGGGAAAGGCCAGAGAGGTCTCATTGTTGCCCCGCCTAAAGCCGGTAAGACCACCATCATGAAGAAGATTGCCCAGAACATCGCACTGAATCATCCCAGCATCAAAATCATTGTTCTCCTTATTGATGAAAGACCGGAAGAAGTTACGGATATGCAGAGAAGCATAAATGGGGAGGTCATTTATTCCACATTTGATGAAGAACCGGATCATCATACAAAGGTGGCCAGAATGGTTCTTGAACGCGCCAAACGAATGGTCGAGCAGAAACAGGATGTAGTCATTCTTATGGATTCCATAACAAGACTTGCAAGAGCGTATAATCTTACAGTAAATCCCTCTGGAAGAACACTCTCAGGAGGGCTTGATCCTGCAGCGCTCATTATGCCTAAAAAGTTCTTTGGGGCCGCAAGAAACATTGAAGAGGGCGGAAGTCTTACAATACTTGCCACAGCTCTAGTGGATACGGGATCAAGAATGGATGATATGATTTTCGAAGAGTTTAAAGGTACAGGAAATATGGAAGTGCACCTTGATCGAAGACTTCAGGAAAGAAGAGTCTTCCCTGCTATCGATATCTACAAGTCAGGAACGAGAAAAGAAAATGCCCTTCTGTCAGCAGATGAGTATGAAATGACCATGAATATCAGAAGACAGATGAATTCAAGCGGAAGTGCTGATCGGGTTACAGAGGATCTTATACGGATGATGAGTCAGTCGGAAAACAATGATGATTTCATCAGTCACCTGAAGAGCACTCAGGTATTTAAATAGTAAACACAAAAAAAGACTTTGAGCACATCACACGCCTAGCGGGTTACTCAAAGTCTTTCCTATTCCTAAATCTTCTGTTACATCCTATATAGCACAGGCTTCTCCGTTTTCAGTGTTTCTCTCATATCAAGTATTCTCTGATTGGATGAACCTTTAAAATTAAGATCAAACGATCTTTCAGATTCAACAAAAGGTCCATCGATGAGCACATCGATTTCATGAAGAAGCGGTATATAAAGATCCCTTTGCTCGAGTAGTCTCTCAAAGGTAAATCCTGTATAGGCCATGATCGTAAAGTGAGGATGATGAGGAGTGACTTTTTTTCTGATCAGAAGCGCCAGCTGGTGGAAAGCTTCAGCCTGGAAGAGTGGATCCCCTCCTGAGAACGTGACACCATCCAGGAGAGGGTTTTTCAGAATGAGATCAATGATTTCCTCATCTTCAATCTGGTAACCGCCTTCAAAGGAGTGGGTTTCGGGGTTGTGACAACCAGGGCACTTATGTGCGCAGCCTTGGGCAAAAATGACCAGCCTTAATCCTTCACCATCGGTAATTGACTCTTTGACAATACCTGCAATTCTAAGCATTATTCTGACCTTTACCATGAACCACTCTGTCCCTGACTTCGCTGAGCTTTGCATTGTTGAACCGGTCAAGGGAGCCTACCAGATAACCTGTGATTCTTCTGATTCTTGTAAACGGCACATCTTCTTCGGTTCTTCCGCATCTTGGGCATACATCTCCTATGATTCCATGATGACCGCATACGGGATCGAAATCCACAGGGTGATTGATGGAACCATAGCCGATACCGGATTTCTGCATGTGTCTTATGATTTTCATGAATGCCTTGGGGTTTTTCCCAGCGTCACCATCAAGTTCCACGTAGGTGATATGGCCTGCATTTGTCAGTTCATGATACGGTGATTCTATGTCGATTTTTTCGAATGAGGTCACAGGGTAAAAAACCGGTACATGGAAGCTGTTGGTGTAATAGGCTTTGTCTGTGACTCCTGAAATTTTGCCGAACTCTTTCCTGTCTAAAGCGACAAACCGCCCAGATAGACCTTCAGCGGGGGAGGCGATGAGTGAGAAATTCAGGTTTCTTATCTGGCTTTCCCGATCCATCCTTTCTCTCATGTGAGAAACGATCTTAAGACCGAGTTCTCTTGAATGCTGATTTTCTCCGTGATGAGCACCTGTAAGGGAAACGAGCGCTTCCGCAAGGCCGATGAAGCCTGCTGAAAGTGTACCGTGCCTCAGTACGTTTTCCAGGGTATCTTCAGGAGCGAGCTCTTCACTGCCTCTCCATACACCCTGACCCATAAGGAAAGGAAAGTTCTTCGCTTTTTTCGCTTTCTGAATGCTGAACCGGTCCAGAAGCTGGGAGACCACAAGATCCAGTGCAAGATCAAGTCTCTCGAAGAATTTCTCTTCACTTCCTTCTGACAGAATGGCAAGTCTTGGAAGATTGATTGAGGTAAAACTGAGATTGCCTCTTCCGTAGGGCGTTTCAAGAGACGGGTCTGTGACATTCGATATGACTCTTGTCCTGCAGCCCATATATGATATTTCAGATTCGGGATCATTTTCTCTGTAATACTTTAGATTAAATGGTGCATCCTGAAAAGAGAAATTCGGAAAGAGTCTCTTGGCGCTGACGGCGGCTGCCTGTTCAAACAGATCAAAATTTACTTCGCCTTCATTGAGGTTTACGCCATCTTTCACTCTGAATATATGAATCGGGAATATTGGTGTTTCACCATTTCCCAGCCCTCTTTCAAGAGACAGCAGAAGATTCTTCATCACCATTCTGCCTTCAGGAGTTGTATCCGTACCATAATTTATGGATGAGAACGGAACCTGTGCACCTGCCCGTGAATTCATGGTATTCAGGTTGTGGATAAAGGCTTCCATAGCCTGATAGGTTTTTCGGTCCGTTTCTAGCATTGCTTCATTTCCTGCAAAGGTTATGGCCTTCTCAATCATTTCCTTGCTTAGACTATTTTTTGTGAAGTGTTTTCTAAGCGCCTCTTCAAATTCCTGTGTATCTCCCATGCGGTTGTGGATACCTTGGATCATTAAGTTCTGATTTATTGTCTTCAGTTCGTTTTCGTCACAGCTTACGGAGAACAGTGACAGCGCTTTTATCAGATTCTGGTTAAACTGCTTCACATAGGTCTTGCGGACACCTTCCGCCATGGCATAGTCGAAATTCGGTATGCTCTGCCCGCCATGCTGATCGTTCTGATTGGACTGTATGGCGATACAGGCTAAGGCGCTGTAGCTCAGAATATCCTGAGGCTCTCTCAGAAAACCGTGTCCTGTGGAGAATCCACCTTTAAAAAGCTTTTTCAGATCAATCTGGGCACATGTTGTGGTGAAGTTGTAGAAATCCATATCATGGATATGGATGAGTCCCTCTTCGTGGGCTTTTGCATGCTCCGGATGGAGGACAAACAGCTTCGTAAAGTCTTTAACTCCTTCTGAACCGTATTTCAGCATGGTGCCCATGGCTGTGTTTCCATCTACATTGGCATTTTCTCTTTTCAGATCATCATTTTCAGCATCTTCAAATGTGATGCGTTCATAGATCTTCATAAGATCTGATTTCATCGATCTTGTTCTGCTTCTGTGGTTTCGGTATAGGATATAGGCTTTTGCCACGTTGAAATAGCCTTTGGTCTGAAGGGCAAGCTCGACAAAGTCCTGAATCTCTTCTACGACAGGCAAAGACCTGGCATCCTTACTGATCTGCTCTTCTACCCAAAGGACGAGCTCGGTTATGGATTCTTCCGTAAAGGGCATCTTCTCAGCCTGAAAGGCTCTCGTGAGTGCTGTTGCGATTTTGCTTCGGTCATAGGGCAGGACTCTACCGTCTCTTTTCTGCACATTCAGAAGGGTGAACTGTCTGTTTTCCATATTGTACCTCCAAAAAATAAAGTGGATCTTTCTTTACAGGCAAAGAGAGATCCACTTTTCAGCAGACCTGCTTTATGCGACGTAAAGCGTGGCTGAGCGTCATCAAGGCAGCAATCTGGCTTAGAGAATGATCTCTTACAGTGGCGGCACCGCACAGGAATCTAACCTGTTTCCCTGCTCTTGCGACGATAATATTCAATATATTGTGTTGTTACAGGATTACTATACTACATGTTGTGTCGGTTGAAAAGTGAAATCTTATCTACATGTCGTATTATTCACACTACAGTATGAAGTCCTCAGGGGCTAGAATAGTTACCTCACTGCCTTTGATGCTGATGAGACCGTCTCTTTCCATATTGGAAAGTTCCCTTGAGACAGAGGGTCTTGCCACCTTGATGATTTCTCCGATTTCGGTCTTCTTATGTCTCATTTTAAATCTGGCATCTCCTGCAAATTCCATCTCTTTGGAGAAGTAGATCATGAGCCTTGAGCGAACATCGTTGTGTGCCAGTATCTTTATCTTGTTCTTCAAAACGAAGATATGATTGGAGAGAAAAGTAAGGTAGTTGAGATTGAATGTACTGCTCTCTTCCAGCATATGCTTCATCTGTGCAAAGGGGATAAAGAGTACTGTGCTTTTTGTAGTGGTGACAAGGGTAAAGGGATATTTCGCGTGACTGGTAAAGAGAAGAGGTGCGCCGAAACAGTCTCCATGTCTGAAAACGTTGATGGTCAACGCATCACCGCTTCTTCCATACTGCTGTATGGTCAGTGTTCCATCCAGAACAAATCCGATGGTATCACACGATTCCCCTTCCTCGATCACGATCGTGTCTTTTTCGTATGTTTCCTGTATGCAGTTTGTAAAATCTAAGATTCTATTGATTTCTTCTTCACTCATATTTCTGAATAAAGAATTCTTCTGTAAATTAATCATATTGATTTGCATGCTTTTACCTCGTCATATTTTTCAGGCATATGATATTCTTCATATCCGTCTATTATAAGTCAGAGCTGCCTCAAAGGAAACTGCCATTCTCTTATATGCTGCTGCATTCTCATAAACTATCTGCATATCGTAAAAAATATTATATTTCATAAAGTGTAACAGATGTTACAGTTTTATAGTTACTGTTCTATTATAATCATCTCGTAGATTGATTGAAGATCTCAGTCATAAGCAGAAATAAATCAGCATTATCGGAAATCCGATAATCTTACTTCTAATAAACTAAAATATCATAATAATATTAAGAAATCACTCTAAATAATTGTGAATTCTTAGGTCAAGGATAATTACATTTATTTATCATTTTAGTTCGTAATTCAGCAATTGTAAAACAGTTCACATCTTAAGGAGGAATAAATATGTCAATTAAAGATCAACAGGCCATGTTCTGCTATCAGTGTCAGGAAGCGTCAAGGGGTACCGGGTGCGAAATCATCGGTGTCTGTGGAAAGAACCCTGAAGTGGCTAATCTGCAGGATCTTCTGATCTACACCATCAAAGGAATCTCGCAGATCGTAGTTAACGGAAAACTGGATGTCACCGCGATAAGCGAGATCAACCATGAAGTGATCAATTCACTCTTCATGACCATCACCAATGCAAACTTTGATGAAGCGGCTATTGAGGGTCAGATCAACAGGATGATCGGTTATAGAGAGAGCCTGAAATCAGCAGCGGGTCTTGATAAATATTCGGACGCTGCTTCATTTGCTGTTTCAGATAGGGAGTCGATGCTGAAGAAGGCGAGACTTGTCGGTGTACTTGCGACTAAAGACGAAGATGTAAGATCTCTTAGAGAACTGATCACCTACGGACTTAAGGGTATGGCTGCATATTCACATCATGCGCTGAATATCGGAAAAGAGAACGAGAGCATATATGCCTTTACTTATGAGGCTCTGGCTGCAACACTGGACAATACATTGTCTGCAGATGAGCTTGTTGCCCTGACACTGAAGACAGGAGAGCTTGGAGTGAGTGCGATGGCGCTTCTTGATGATGCCAACACTTCCATGTTCGGTAATCCTGAAGTGACAGAAGTCAACATCGGCGTAGGCGATAAACCTGCTATCCTGATATCAGGACATGATCTTACCGATCTTAAGCAGCTTCTTGAGCAGACAAGGGGAACAGGAGTGGATGTCTATACCCATAGTGAAATGCTTCCTGCTCACTATTATCCTGAGTTCAAAAAGTATGACAACTTTGTGGGTAACTATGGAAACGCCTGGTGGAAACAGGTCGAAGAATTTGAATCCTTCAACGGACCGGTACTCTTTACGACAAACTGTATCGTTCCGCCTAGAAATGAAAGCCTGAGAAATAGAATCTTTACAACAGGTGCTTCAGGATTCCCAGGATGCACACACATCGAAGCTGATGAAAATGGCATCAAAGATTTCTCTGCAATCATCGAAATGGCCAAGAAGCTAAAATCACCAACAGAAATCGAAACAGGAAAGATCGTCGGCGGATTTGCTCATGCACAGGTCATCGCACTGGCAGATAAGGTAGTGGATGCGGTGAAGAGCGGCGCCATCAGAAAGTTTGTCGTTATGGCAGGATGCGACGGAAGAATGAACTCCAGAAACTACTACACTGAATTTGCTGAAAAGCTTCCACAGGATTCAGTTATCCTCACTGCAGGCTGTGCAAAATACAGATACAACAAGCTTCCATTGGGTGACATCGGCGGAATTCCTAGAGTGCTTGATGCAGGACAGTGCAACGACTCCTATTCCCTGGTTGTCATTGCGCTTACCCTAAAGAAGATCTTCGGACTTGAGGATCTCAATGATCTGCCTATCGCATACAACATTGCATGGTATGAGCAGAAAGCGGTCATCGTTCTTCTGGCACTGCTGCACCTTGGTGTCAAGAATATTCACCTGGGACCAACACTACCTGCATTCCTCTCACCTAACGTGGCAAATGTCCTTGTTGAAAAATTCGGAATCAGCCCAATCGGTGAAGTGGATGAAGACATTGAACTCTTCATGGCACAGTAATCTATGATACAAAAGTTCCTTCAGTCGATGACCATATCGTCTGAAGGAACTTTTTTTTGGAGGATCGCTTCTACCAAAGATTTTGGAAATGATGTATGATAATGGGTAGATTAAACCTAAGAAGGAGAAATCACATTGAATATCATTACAGTAGAGAACTTAACGAAAAATTTCGGGGAAAAGAAACTCTTTGAAGAGGTCAGCTTTACCTTTACAGATACAGATAAAATCGGAATCATAGGGATAAACGGTACAGGGAAATCAACGCTGCTGAAGGTGATTGCGGGAATCATTCCACCTGATGAGGGAACTGTGCAGAGAGTGGGTAAGATTCGTGTGGAATACCTTTCACAGGAGCCCGATTTCAGCGATGAACATACAGTTCTTGACCAGGTGTTCAGCGGAGATTCACCAGAGCTGAACACGATCAGAGCTTATGAAGAAGCTCTTGAGCGCTCAAGTTCTGAACCCGAGAATAAAATCCATCAGAAATCGCTGATTCAGCTGACGGGGAAAATGGACAGTCTGGATGCCTGGGGTATGGAAGCGGAGGCAAAATCCATCCTCACAAAGCTTGGTATTACAGATTTCCATAAAAAGATGGGTGAACTTTCAGGTGGACAGAAGAAAAGGGTGGCCATGGCCACTTCACTTATCGCGCCATGCGATCTGCTTATTCTTGATGAGCCGACAAACCATATCGATAATGATACGGTGGCTTGGCTCGAGAAATATCTCAAGGAGCGAAGAGGAGCTCTCCTCATGGTGACCCATGACAGGTACTTTCTTGAGAGGGTGACCAACAGGATTCTTGAAATCGATCATGGATCAATTTACAGTTATCCCGTCAACTATTCCAAATATCTGGAAATGAAAGCATCAAGGCAGGAACTTCAGGAAGTGGCTGACAGAAAAAGAAAAAAACTTCTGGAAAGTGAACTTGCCTGGATCAGAAAAGGTGCGAAGGCAAGAAGTACAAAACAGAAAGCCAGAATCGACAGATATGAGGCACTGAAAAATCAGGAAGGTCACTTTGAGGATAATGAAGTGGAAATCAGAACGGTTTCCTCAAGGCTTGGAAAGAAAATTGTGGAAATCTCATCTCTTTCCAAAGCATACGATGAAGATATACTGCTTAAGGACTTCAATTATAATGTTCTAAAAGATGACAGAATCGGAATCATCGGTCCTAATGGCATCGGCAAGTCAACCTTTCTTAAGATGATTGCAGGACAGGTTGCGCCGGACAAAGGCACAATAGATGTGGGTGAAACAGTGAAAATCGGATTCCTGTCTCAGGAATATACCATCATGAATGAGGAGATGAGAGTCATAGACTTCATCAAGGAAGCCGCCGAAATCATCGAAACGGTAGATGGATCGGTCACTGCTTCTCAGATGCTGGAGACATTCCTGTTTCCACCATATGAGCAGTGGACCCCCATAAACAGACTTTCAGGTGGAGAGAAGAGAAGACTGATGCTACTCAGGATCCTTATGGAAAAACCGAATGTGATTCTTCTGGATGAACCGACCAATGATCTGGACATCGCAACACTTTCGATACTGGAAGACTATCTGGAAAACTTCCCTGGAGCTGTCATCACAGTTTCACATGACCGTTATTTCCTTGACCGCGTTGCTGAAAAGATATTCTTCTTTAAGGGAGACGGGGATGTTCAGATCATATTCGGAAACTACTCGGATTATGAGGAGAAGAAGGAAGCGGAGGAAAAAGAAGAGGAAGAGAAAATAGTCAGGGAAACTCCCCAGAAAGTGAGACAGAAGGAGAAGGCAAAGAAATTTTCCTTTAAGGAGCAGCGGGAGTTCGATGGCATCGATAAACGGATCGAAGATCTGGAAAATAAGATTGCTGAGCTTGAGGGGGCCATAGAAAAACATGCTACAGATTTTGAGAAGCTGAATGAGCTCGTGAGCGAAAAGGAAGCGGTTGAAAAAGAGCTGGAAGAAGCAATGGAGAGATGGACCTATCTCAATGAAATGGCTGAAGAGCTGGGGCTGATATAAGAAAAAGGAAGGATCTTTGCGGTGTCTTTGCGAAGATCCTTCCTTATATTAAGATAAAATAAAAAAGGACCAATAATGATCCTTAATTAAATGAAGATTCTATTCTTCTTCGTTTGTAGAAGTGATGTTGAACTTCTTCTTGAAACGATCAACTCTTCCGCCCACATCAACAATCTTCTGCTTACCTGTGAAGAATGGATGGCACTGAGAGCATATTTCAACCTTAAGTTCATCCTTTACTGATCCAGTAACGAATGTGTTTCCACATGCACACTTAACAACAGCTTCAGAGTTGTAATTTGGATGTATGCCTTCTTTCATTTAATTCACCTCAATTTCATTGTTTTTTAACTCTTCAATTCTAACACTTACCCGGCAAGTAGTCAACTATACTTATGGATTATGATGAGGGTAGATGTTATAATAGATGGGGTATTAAGGAAGTTAGGAGAATTTGAGATGAGCAAACTTTATTTTAGGTACGGAGCAATGAACTCAGGAAAATCCACCAACCTCATGCAGGTTGCTTATAACTATGAGGAAAGAGGGATGAAAGTCAAGATCTTCAAACCTCAGGTAGATGCAAAAGGCGGCAACCAGCTGGTTTCAAGGCTTGGAGTCGTCAGGGATGCGGATTTCGCAGTAAGTGATGAGGATAACCTCTATGAAGTTACCGAGAAATGGATACAGAGCGAAGGCAAAATCAACTGTATACTGGTGGATGAAGTCCAGTTTCTGAAAGAAAAGCACATAGATGAACTTCTTCAGGTTGCAGTTATTCTTAAGGTACCTGTGATATGTTATGGACTAAGAACAGACTTTCTCATGAACGGCTTTGAGGGAAGCGCAAGGCTTCTTCTGCTCGCGCACAGCATTGAAGAACTGAAAACCATATGCACCTGCGGCAAGAAAGCGCTTCTTAACGGTAGGAAGATCAATGGTGAATTTGTATTCGAAGGAGAACAGGTTGCCATCGATATGGTGGGAAATGTTGAGTACCAGTCTCTTTGCGCTGACTGTTATTTCAAGTTCAGAAAGAAAATGCAAGAAAGAAATAAATCAAAATAAGGAATTGGTGAATAGATGAGAAACACAACTGTAGGGGGACAGGCAGTCATTGAAGGCGTTATGATGAGAGGCCTAAAGGGAATTGCGACGGCTGTACGAAGTCCTGAAGGAGAGATCGTGGTGAACCACGATGATACTAAGCCCCTCTCCATGAAATATAAAGTACTGAGATGGCCACTCATAAGAGGTGCTGTCGCGCTGGTCGATTCCATGAAGATTGGAATAAAGAGCCTCAACTGGTCCGCATCGATATTCGGTATTGAAGATGAACCCTCAAAATTCGATAAATTTCTGAAGGATAAATTCGGAGACAAAGGGGAAAAGATCATAGAGACCCTGACCATGATTTTCAGTCTGAGCATCAGTGTACTCCTGTTCTTTGTTCTCCCCACACTGATTACAGGGGTACTCAGAAATTATGACCTACCCCATATCGCCCTGAATGTCATTGAAGCGGTGATCAGGTTGAGCATATTTATCGGATACCTTTACGGAATCAGCAAGATGAAAGATATCTACAGGGTGTTTCAATATCATGGCGCGGAGCATAAAGCGATTATCTGCTATGAAAATGAGATGGAACTTACCGTGGAAAATGTGAGATCCTGCACAAGATTTCATGAAAGATGCGGAACCAACTTTATGTTTCTTGTTATGGCTGTAAGCATCATCGTTTTCAGTTTTACAGGATGGACAGATCCGCTCATGAGAATCGTATCAAGGATTCTGCTACTTCCGCTTATTTCCGGCATCACCTATGAAATTCTAAGGTGGCTTGGAAAGACAAAGGGACCCGTTCAGAAAATCATCGCCTATCCTGGAATGATGCTTCAGAGACTGACCACAAAAGAACCTCTGGACGAAATGCTGGAAGTATCCATCAGAGCACTCAAGGAAGCTGAAGGGCTGGTATAAAGATGCGTATCGTAGAAGTGCTCAGGCAGGCACAGGGAATGTTAAAAGAAATATCTGACACGCCGGCACTTGATGCAAGAGTACTTCTTAAAGAAGTGCTCTTAAAGGATGATGGCTATCTGCTCGCAAATCGGGATGAAGAGCTCGACTCTGATTCTCTCGAGAGATTCTTCGAGATGATCAGAGCCCGTGCAGAAGGAAAACCGGTTGCCTATATTTTAGGATACAAGGAATTTATGGGATTTGCCTTCAGGGTGAATGAAGATACACTCATACCAAGACCGGACACGGAAATTGCTGTGGAAAAGGCTGTTGAGGTTATCAGGGAAAAGAAATGCCGAAAAATACTTGATCTGTGCTCCGGATCAGGTGCTATTGGGCTGTCTATAGCCAAAATCTTGGAATTTACAAATGTAACACTTTCTGATATAAATAAAGGAGCCATTCTAGTCTCGGAAGAAAACGCCGAAAAGCTTGGTGTCAGAGATAGGGTGAATTTCATCGTATCGGACCTTTTTCAGAAGATTGATGATCAGTATGATCTCATCATCAGTAATCCTCCCTATATCAGTCAGGAGGATATGGAGACTTTATCGGTTTCTGTGAAAGACTATGAGCCTCATCTTGCTCTTTATGGAGGAATACGAGGACTGGATTTCTATAAAACCATAGCAATGCAGGCAAGGCAGCATCTGACGGATCATGGCATACTGATTTTTGAGATCGGTTATGACCAGAGTCAAGAGGTGGAAAATATGTTAAAAGAAAATGGATTTAAAAATGTCATAACCATAAATGACCTTTCGGGTCATCATCGGGTAGTTTCCGGAGAACTCATTCCAGAGACTTAGCTTCCTGACGTTATTTTTTCATATCATTTAGAATTAAGGAGAGAGATTAATGTTAGAAAGATTATGTTTTGTAGAAGGTAAATATGAAGAGCTTACCATGAGAATCAGTGACCCGAGTGTCATTGCGGATCAGGAAGCATGGCAGAAACTTGTAAAAGAGCACTCCGATCTTGAAGCGATCGTTACGAAGTACCGTGAATTCAAAGGTTTAAAGGATGAGCTCGACTCAAATATGGAGATGCTTCAGTCTGAAGACGACCAGGACATGAGAGAAATGATCAATGAAGATGTGAGAACCATCAAGGCAAGACTTGACAACATCGAGTCTGAACTTCAGATCATGCTTCTTCCTAAGGATCCCAATGACGACAAGAACGTTTTTGTTGAAATTCGTGGTGGCGCAGGCGGAGATGAGGCAGCACTTTTTGCGTACAACCTGTATAGAATGTATGTAAAATATGCAGAAAGCAAAAGATGGAAAGTGGAAATCATGAGCCTTAATGAAACAGACATCGGCGGATTCAAGGAAGTCGTGTTTATGGTTAAGGGGCACGGTGTCTATTCCCTGATGAAGTATGAGTCAGGGGTACATAGAGTACAGAGAGTTCCTGATACTGAAAGTTCAGGAAGAATACATACATCCACAGCAACAGTTGCAGTTCTGCCTGAAGTGGATGATGTTGACGTTGTCATCAATATGAATGAAATCAGGGTAGACGTTTACCGTTCATCAGGTAATGGCGGACAGTCCGTTAATACTACCGACTCCGCTGTTCGAGTTACTCATCTGCCATCGGGACTTGTCGTTGCCGTACAGGATGAAAAATCACAGCTGAAGAACAAGGAAAAAGCGCTTAAGATATTAAGAGCAAGGCTTTATGAAATTGCGCAGAGTGAAAGAAGCAAGGGCATAGCTGACGAAAGAAAATCACAGGTAGGTACGGGTGACCGTTCCGAGAGAATCAGAACATACAATTATCCTCAGGGAAGAGTGTCGGACCACAGGATCAATCTCACGCTTTATAAACTTGAAGCATTCCTTAATGGAGATATGGATGAAATGTTTGATTCCCTTATCAGATACGACCAGGCTGAAAAATTGAAGGCCATGGGTAACAGAAATAACTAATGAGGGGGACAGTTTTACTGTCCCCATTTTTGAGGTGAAAATGGATACAATCAAAGTCAATTTCAAAAATGGAACAGACAGATCGGCAGTGGATAAAGGTGCAGAGATACTGAGTAGAGGGGGAGTTGTCGCATTTCCTACAGAAACAGTATACGGCCTTGGTGCCGATGCACTGAATAAGGATGCGGTCAAAAAGATATTTGAAGCAAAGGGAAGGCCTCAGGATAATCCTCTCATCATCCATGTTGCAGATGCTGATCTTTCAGAATATGTCAGATCAGTACCGTCGAAGGCTCAGGAGCTGATGGACAGGTTCTGGCCTGGACCCTTGACCATCATCCTTATGAAAACAGATCTCGTACCTCTTGAAACCAGCGCCGGACTTGATACGGTGGGTGTCAGAATGCCATCGAATGAGGTTGCGAGAATGCTCATAAAAGCACTGGGACACCCTATTGCCGCACCATCAGCCAATATTTCCGGAAAACCGAGTCCCACAAACTTTGAAAGGTGTGTGGAAGATCTTGATGGTAGAGTGGATATGATTATAGGTGACGGTAGTTCCATTGTGGGTCTTGAATCCACCATTGTGGACTACAGCGTTCATCCTCCCCGCCTTTTAAGGCCAGGATTCATCACATATGAAGATCTTTGGGAGGTTGATCATGAAGTGGTTTATGATGAGGCAAAGACCAGAGCGGACGAAAAGGAAACCCCAAAGGCGCCTGGAATGAAGTATCGTCATTATGCACCAGAAGCACCATTGACCATCATATCTGGGAGTAAGAAAAATGTGGCAGATAAGATCGTCGAACTAATGGAAAAGAATATCCGGGATGGAAAACATGTAGGAATTCTTTCACCGATAGAGCGGGAGAAGTTGTATAATAGAGAAAATGTCAGATTTATTTCTTTAGGCAGCGAGAAGAATCAGGAAGAGCTTGCGCGAAATCTTTTTGAAGGGCTCAGAAGCTTTGATGATTCAGATGTGGATCTGATCCTTGCAGAAGGGCTTTCAGAGGAGGGTGTGGGACAGGCGATCATGAACCGTCTGAAGAAGGCGTCAGGATTCAATATAATTGAGGTGTAGAGATGAAAGTGTTGTTTGTATGCACAGGTAATACATGCAGAAGTCCTATGGCCGAAGTGATTTTCAATGAAACCTATCACAAGGCAGAGGCGTCTTCACGAGGACTTTATGTTCAGAGAGGCAGTATTCTATCTCCGGAAGCGAAGAAAATTCTGCTTCGGGAATACGGTTATAATGAAAATCGGGAAGCTGAGGAAATACTTGATGGTGATGTGGTGAAAGCGGATTATATCATCACCATGACAGAAGCACAGAAAATGGAAATCAGAAGGCGATACGGCGGGGAAAAGGTATTTACGCTTAAAGAGCTTGCCGGCGAAACAGGGGACGTTATGGACCCTTACGGCATGGAAGAAGAAGTATATATCAGAACGTTCAGTGAAATCAGAACACTGATCCAGAGTATACAAGATTTTGAAAAGTTCAGGAGGTAAACATGAAGATTGCAATTGGTTCTGACCATGGCGGCATCACGCTGAAAGAAACGGTGAAGGAACATCTCGAGAAGAAAGGATATGAGGTCAGGGATTTCGGTACATATACCCGAGAGTCCTGTGATTATCCGGATATCTCGGAAAAGGTCGCACTAAGTATTGCAGATAAAAGTCAGGATTTAGGTATCCTTATCTGCGGAACAGGTATCGGTATCGGGATTGCGGCAAACAAGATCAGAGGAATCCGTGCAGCCCTTTGTCATGATACATTCAGTGCACATGCGACAAGAGAACACAATGATGCCAATATACTGACCATGGGCGAGAGGGTAATCGGACCTTCATTGGCTCTTGACATCGTTGATACGTTTTTGACTACGAAGTTTGAAGGCGGAAGACATCAGACAAGAATCGATAAGATCACATCACTGGAAGAGAAATATATAGAAGTTGAGGAGGAAAAATAATGGGTAGAGTAATAGAAATCAATCATCCGCTGGTACTGCACAAACTGGCGATCATCAGAGACAAGAACACGGGGTCCAAAGAGTTCAGAGAGGTGGTAGAAGAAATTTCCACACTTATGGCTTATGAGGTGACCAGAGACTTGCCGATGGAGGATATTGATATTGAAACACCAGTTGCGATTGCCCACTGCAAGACAATCACAGGAAAGAAGCTTGCCATCGTTCCGATCTTAAGAGCGGGTATCGGTATGGTTGATGGTATGCTTAAGCTCGTTCCTGCTGCCAAGGTCGGACACATCGGTCTTTACAGAGATGAGAGCACACTACAGCCTGTAGAATACTTCTGCAAACTTCCAAAGGACATCGAAGAAAGAGACGTAATCGTAGTTGATCCTATGCTTGCAACTGGCGGATCTGCAGTTGATGCGATCCATATGCTGAAGAAAAGAGGAGCGAAGTCCATCAAGTTTGTCGGCCTTGTTGCTGCTCCAGAAGGAATCAAGGTTCTATCAGAAACACATCCGGATGTGGATATTTTCATCGCTTCAATCGATGAAAAACTGAATGAGCACGGCTACATCGTTCCAGGACTTGGAGATGCCGGAGATAGACTTTTCGGAACTAAATAATCAGATGATGATGGTGCAGACTGCGAAAACTGATTTCGGAGTCTGCATTTTTTCAGGATCTGTTCCAGATAATCGGTAACAGGTGAATTTCAATCATCCATGAGTCTCATAGGCAATCTTTTTCAAAGGGAAAATCAGGAACGTTTTCTGTTCCTGAAAATGCACTCAGTGATAAAAAAACAGAAATATTTTTTTGGAAAAACCCTTGAAATATCATCGTCCAGGCTATATACTAGTCTTTGTCAGTTCATTTGCTGGTGTGGCTCAATGGTAGAGCAGCTGATTTGTAATCAGCAGGTTGATGGTTCGATTCCGTTCACCAGCTCCACATTTCAGGAGGAGTACCCAAGTGGCCAAAGGGGGCAGACTGTAAATCTGTTGCAAGTTGCTTCAGTGGTTCGAATCCACTCTCCTCCACCATTTTTTCCGATGAAATACCTTAGCGAATGTTATTGACAAAACCCTAAGACTGTTGTAATATAAAAAAGCAGTTGTACACAAATAGGGAGGAGTACCCAAGTGGCCAAAGGGGGCAGACTGTAAATCTGTTGCAAGTTGCTTCAGTGGTTCGAATCCACTCTCCTCCACCACAAAGACACAATTGTTACAATTGATGTCTTTTTTTATGGAATTAAAATTGAATACTCTTATCAAGAGAGGTGGAGGGAAAGGGCCCTGTGAAACCCGGCAACCTGTAGCAATACGTGGTGCCAATTCCTGCAGCATTACGCTGCGAGATAAGAGAGATGTAGAACTTTGACACACCTCTTCTTATTGTGAAGAGGTTTTTTGTTGTGTAAAAATAAGGAGGAGAAAATGAAAAGATTATTTACTTCAGAATCAGTAACAGAAGGACATCCGGATAAAATCTGTGACCAGATTTCAGATGCCATACTGGACAGCATACTGGAACAGGATCCTAAGGCGAGAGTTGCCTGTGAGACAGCGGTGACAACAGGTATGGTGATGGTGATGGGGGAAATCACTACAGACTGCTATGTGGATATTCCTAAAATCGTAAGAAAGACGGTCACTGAAATCGGATATGTTCGTGCCAAGTTCGGATTTGATGCCGAGACATGCGCTGTACTGACTTCTATTGATGAACAGTCACCAGATATCGCTCAGGGAGTTAACGCTTCTCTTGAAACCCGTGAGGGTGACCATGATGCAATGCTGCAGACAGGAGCAGGAGATCAGGGGATGATGTTCGGTTTTGCTACAAACGAAACTGAAGATTATATGCCGATGCCTGTGAATTTTGCGCATAAGCTGGCAAGAAGACTTGCTGAAGTCAGAAAAAATGAGCTTCTGCCATACTTAAGACCTGATGGCAAGACTCAGGTGACCATTGAATATGATGAGGATGATAAGCCTGTTAGAGTGGACACCATCGTCGTCTCCACACAGCACAGTTCTATCG
Organism: Proteiniclasticum sp.; assembly: GCF_032054185.1. Lineage (NCBI taxonomy): Bacteria > Bacillati > Bacillota > Clostridia > Eubacteriales > Clostridiaceae > Proteiniclasticum > Proteiniclasticum sp. Next base: position 90,324 of record NZ_DAMBTF010000006.1, on the reverse strand, counting down.
TGACACAGGAAGAAATCAGAAGAGACATCATCGAAAATGTCATTAAGGCTGTAATTCCTGTAGAACTCATGGATGAAGAGACGAAGATATTCGTGAATCCGACTGGACAGTTCATTGTTGGTGGACCGCAGGGTGACTCTGGTCTTACAGGAAGAAAGATTATTGTCGATACTTATGGCGGATACGGCAGACACGGCGGCGGTGCTTTCTCAGGAAAGGATCCGACAAAGGTTGACCGTTCAGCGGCATATGCTGCAAGATGGGTTGCAAAGAATCTGGTGGCAGCAGGTGTTGCCGATAAACTGGAAGTTCAGCTGTCCTATGCTATTGGTGTGGCTAAACCGATTTCGGTTGAGGTATTCACTTTTGGAACAGAGAAAATCTCACACGAGAGCATCATCGAAATCATCAATAAGGTGTTTGACCTCAGACCTGGTGCTATCATAAGAGACCTTGATCTGAGAAGACCGATCTACAGACAGATTGCTGCATATGGACACTTTGGAAGAAATGATCTCGATCTGACATGGGAAAAGCTTGATAAGGTCGATGAGATCAGAGCGCTGCTCAGCTAGTATATAGATAAACCTGAATCAGAAATTTAAGAATCATAAAAGTCCTGCAACCAGATATCAAATTCTGGCTGCAGGACTTTTAAATTTATCTGTTCTTTAGGTTACCTTACTTCACGTCGATCAGCAGGCTGATTCTGAGGTGATCGAAATTCAGTTCATCACCGGTCTCTCTTCTTGCGGAGAGTTCCAGTAGTGTGATTTTTACACTGATTTCCTCATTTTCCAGCAGGATAACAGCATCTTCCGGATTGAGAATGCCTTTTTCCATCTGTCCTTCATGTTTCTCTACGATTGCGAGAATATCATCACTTAGTTCTTCTTGAAGGATCAGCTCATCTTTAAGGGTGATTTTAAGGTTCGTTATATCGGTGAGTTCTATTTTCATGTCCTGGAAGGTTACAGATTCTGTATAGTTGTTCAGCATAAACAGGTAATCAAAACCTGATACTTCTGATGCGGATTCATTCTGGTCGGTAAACAGGTTGATGTATTCCATATTGGGGTTACCGTAATGATCCTCACGCTCGAATCCGAAGGTGTCCTTGAAATCCGAGTAAGCATATCCTGAATCGAGATGTCTGATTTTATCCAGGTCTCTTGACTCAAAATAAGAAACGATACTTGAGATATTCTTGCGGTCTTCTTCTGAAACATTGGTTCCCGGTACGACTTCGCCTGACACCAGCATATTGTTTCTTTCGAGCAATGTCGAGAAGCGCTGATTCTGACTGAAGTTAGAAACACTGAATGCGGACAGGGGACCAAATATGGATATCACAGCAAGGATCGATAGACTTACTGGAAGGAAAATATTATTGAGCTTCTTCTTGATGATGAAGTACAGCATAGCAGTGAGTACCCATAGGCCAAGAAGAACCACGAGATAGCGGTTTTCTGTCACGCCATATTGGTATATTCTCTTTGCGATGGAAACAAACATCATGGCAAGGATGGGAAGCAGTATTCTTGGAAACCAGGTTCTAAAGAGTCTTGCCAGCTGATTTTCATGGAGTATTGGTGTAATGAAGAAGATTACCGCGGCTGAAACCACTGAATACCAGAGAACCAGATTGGAAACCAGTCCGCGTGGCCATTCCTGAGTCACAAGAATCTTGATGAAGTAAACATAAAGGATTCCGGTATAAATGGTGATCAGCGGAATGACGATATAAAGCAGAAGAACTTTGAGGGCTTTGGAATAGAGATGCTCATCAAGGTTCTCTTCTTTTCTTGGGAGCTTCGAGAGGAACATCAGTGCGCCGAATATGAAGGTGACAACAAGGAAGAAATAGAAGAACCACTTACCGTCTATATCGGCATCAAACAGAGCGTTGATGGTGAAAATGATTGCCGAGATTCCGAAGTACAGTACACCGGAATAGAGAATAGTGATAAACAGTCCGTTAAAAACACGTACGACATAATGCTCATAATTTTCTGTGAGCTTCAGTCTCAGTGTATAGAATATGGCGATGATGAGGATGAGCAGTGTTCCCACAAAACGTACAGTACTTACCATATTCATCTCTTCTGTATAAAATATGTAGTAGAGCACCATAACGGCCAGGGCAGGTACCACTGTAATGAGCAGTGCCGGTTTATCCGGCCAGAATCTCTCAGCCAGATGTTTCAGAGAAATGCTTAGGAGCATTCCGATGGCTGTGACCATAGCCATTCTTCGTAGAGTGTCCGTTTCGTAGATACCCTGAATATTTCTTTCGTTTTGAGTAATGAGCAGTCCCATGAGAATAAATGATAAAATTGCTGTTACAGGGAAACGGAGAAAGCTGTCTCCAAGGCCTGAAAATTGTTCTTTGATTCTTTCTGTCAGTTTCATGATCGAGAAAACATCTTATATGATGTTTTCTGTTCACCTCCTTGTATAATAAGGATTTCTTTATCTGATTGTATTATGTCTTAGCTACATTTTAGTATCAAAATCATGTCAGGAGTATTACTTACAGAAAACTTCATAATGATTTAAACAAAGTCTGATCGAAAACATGCGGATTTCAGCATATATAAAAGGACACCATTCACGGGAATGATGTCCTTTTCAGATATTTTTCTAGATGAACTGTCTGCCTTCAATATAAACATGGAGAACTTCCAGGTTTTCGGAAAGAACAAGAAGATCAGCATCATAATTCAGTGCAATCTTACCTTTCGTCTTTTCAGCGCCGATAAATTTAGCACCGTTTAATGAAGCCATCTTAATGACTTCATGAAGAGGAATATCGGTATGCTCAAACACATTCTTCACTGCTTTGTCCATGGTCAGAATGGAACCGGCCAGAGCGCCTGAAGTGAGTCTTGCCGCACCTTCTTTGGAAATGACATCCTGTCCGCCGAGTGAATAGATACCGTCGGGCATTCCGCAGGCCATCATGGCATCGGTGACCAGCAGCACTTTATCCGTGGATTTGGCTTTGTAGGCGATACGAAGTGAGGGATAGCTGACATGAATGCCGTCGGATATGGTCTCAGTGGAAATATCTGTGTCAAATATTGCACCGACAACTCCGGGCTGTCTATGAGTAAATGGAGTCATGGCATTGAACAGATGGGTGGAATGATTACATCCAGCTCTTATGCCTTTCATCGCCTCTTCATAGGTAGCCACAGTATGGCCGATGGATACGTTGATATCATTTTTTCTCAGGAATGGAATGAGCTCAAGTGCACCTTCCACTTCAGGCGCCATGGTGATATTCTTGATGAGGTCAAGATCTTCACCCACCATTTCTCTGAAAGATTCAAGTGTGGGTCTGATGACGAAGTTGGGGTTCTGTGCACCGATAGCCCCTTCACTGATGAAGGGTCCCTCCAGATGTACACCGCCTATGGATGCTCCACTTACTTTACCTTTTGCCTCTTTTGCCGCTTCCACAGCCTTTCTGATTTCTCTTACGTCCACGGTCATTGTTGTGGGTAGGAAGGTTGTTGTCCCATGCTTTGCTACGGTTGTTGATATGGCTTCCAGAGCTTCAAAGCTTGCCTCCATGGTGTCGTGATTACCCGCTCCATGGATATGGATGTCGACAAAACCGGGTGAAAGATATCTTCCGTTACCTTCTATAACTTCATCTCCTGAAAAATCAGGACTGAAACTGATGATTTTTCCGTCTCTTGTCTGTACTGACATCACTTCAATACGATCAGGAAAAATCACTTTAAAATCTTTGAATATCATTTTTTGCACCTCTTTACTATTTCAGTCTGCTGAGCAGATTTCTTCTTCTTCTATTATACAGCAAATCGGAAAAATAAATTAATCAAAATGAATAGATTATTTGCAGGTATATATAATAAACCATGTCAGGAAATGTGGAAACCCAAAGCCTTTTAGATTATCATATAACTAGAGATTAACGTTAAGAAAGAATGCAGGGAGTAGTTATGGAAAATTTAGAAGGTGTTGTACGCGACATCATATTTCAGAATGAAGAAAATGCCTTTTGTATTTTCAGAATAGAAGATGACAAGGATATTCATATCGCATTGGGTACATTTCCATTCATATCAGTAGGCCAGACACTTATTCTGCACGGAGACTGGGTAACCCATGCAACCTTCGGCAGACAGTTCAAATGCGAAAACTATGAGGAGGTTATGCCTAATTCTTTAAAAGGAATCGAGAAATATCTGTCTTCTGGAACCATATCAGGCATAGGGCCCATTACCGCGAAAAAACTCGTCGATAAATTCGGCAGTGACATTTTCAGTATCATCGAGAATGATACTAAGCGTCTGATGGAACTTGAAGGGATAGGAGAGAAGAAAATCAAGCTCATCTACGATTCATACATCAAAGGCCGTGAAGTGAAGAATATCATGGTCTTCCTTCAGAGTTACGGTGTTACACCGAAACAGGCGCTGAAAATCTATAGGGTATTCGGAAATGAAGCGGTGTCAAAAGTCAGAGAGAATCCGTATGTGCTTTCGGAAGAGGTTCCAAGCATCGGATTTAAGACCGCTGATGGAATCGCTCGAAATCTGGGCATCGAAATTGACTCACCTTTCCGGATTCAGAGCGGAATCAGGCATATCGTCAATGAGTACTGCGCTCAAGGGAGCACTTTTATTCCTAGACCCGTTCTTCTGGAAAAGGGGAGAATGACTCTTGAAGTTCCTGAGGAGCTTATCGAAGAAAATATCATGCACAGTGTGATGACGAACAAACTTGCCATGGAGATCGTCGGGGATGTGGAGGGAATCTTTTCCCTTCCATATCTCTATGCTGAAGTTTCGGTCACGAAAATGATGCTCACGCTTGCGCTGAATGAAGTGGATGATCTCAAAATCCCTGTGGAAGAATACATCAGAGATTTTGAAAAAGAGAATATGATTGAATTCCATGATAAACAGATCGAAGCTATTGTAGGGGCTGTAAACAATGGAATTGAAATCATTACTGGTGGGCCGGGCACAGGTAAAACGACAATCATCAAATGCATACTTGAGATTTTTGACCGGGCTGGGAAAAAAGTTCTTATGGGTGCACCAACAGGAAGAGCGGCAAAAAGAATGTCTGAGGCTACAGGCAGAGAATCCAAGACGATACATAGACTGATTGAACTTGGTGTATCCACAGAGGATGAAGAGGTTTTATTTGATGAGGATAACACTTTAAACTGCGATGTGGTGATTATTGATGAAGCTTCCATGATTGATGTCATGCTGATGAATAATCTGTTGAAAGCGATCAAACCTCATACAAGACTGATTCTTGTGGGAGATGCGGATCAGCTCCCTTCTGTCGGTGCGGGGCGGGTGCTGGAAGATCTTATCGACAGTACAGCCTTCAAGGTGGTAAAGCTGCAGTTCATCTACAGACAGGGAAAAGAATCCTTTATCACAACCAACGCACATAGGATCAACACCGGTGAAATGCCTCAGCTCAATAATAAAGGAAGTGATTTTTTCTTTATCAGCGGAGACAGCAATGAGGATTCACTGAGCAAGATCGTTGAACTGGTTACTTCGAGACTGCCAAAATTCAATAAAAACTGGGATAGAATCAGAGACTTCCAGATCCTGACACCAATGCGCAAAGGAGAGCTTGGTGTTTATAATCTCAACCAGGTTCTTCAGATGGCTCTGAATCCCAACCGCAAAAAGTATGACTTTACTGAGTTTCAGGTCGGTGATAAAGTTATGCAGACCAAAAACAATTATATGATTAAATGGAAAAAAATAAAAAGAGCGCATGGAGAACCGCCGGAAGGGCAGGGTATATTCAACGGAGATATCGGATATGTGACGGAAATCAATACTGAGGACAACATCGTATCTGTTCTGTTTGATGAAGATAAGATCGTCGAATTTGAATCTTCTGAACTGGATGAACTGGAGATGGCTTATGCTGTCACAATTCATAAGAGTCAGGGCAGTGAATTCAAGGTTGTGATCATACCCATGTTTATGGGGCCGCCTCTTCTGATGAGCCGTAATCTGATCTATACCGGGGTGACCCGTGCGAAGGAGCTGCTGGTCCTTGTCGGCTCCAAGAAAGCATTAAGCTACATGATCAAAAATACCAGAACTTACGAAAGACATACATCGCTGAAATACAGAATCCTCAGTGTTCTGGATAATGTGAGCATGTAGGTGATCTGTAAGTCTCGTTAAATAGGTGGGGGAATTTATGAAAACAGAAAAGATAAAACAGCTGATGAACTGGTATGATACCTCAATGGATAAAGCGATCAATATGAAAACTGTTCCCTATATGGGCATTGAACCGGTCAAAGATCTGGTGAAAAAGATTCTTTATGATGGCGGTCGTGTGCTCTACATTACAGGGGAAGACAAGGAAAAGGTTCTGATTGTAAGAGTGATGAGGGAGGCTGGGTTTGAGTCCATTTCGGTACATCAGGAGATGGAAATCAATGAAATGGATGCGTTGGTCATCTGTGATTATTTTCAGGCACTTAGAGTCAGAGGGGAGTATGATCTTGTCATCTATGATGATGTGAACTCTTTTCCGATTCATAAAAAGCCTGAAATGCAGCAGCTCATCGGATTTATCTTTCCGAAATGCAGAAAGGTCATTGCTTACTCCTTCGAAACGGTATTCATGGGCATGGAGGTCATTGAAGTGCCTATGGCAGGGAGAAGCGGTTTTATTTCTGAACCGCGGATTCTGGAAACCAGGCTTAATCTTGATGAATTTGTGCCGACTTCTGTTTACGAGTATCTGCTCTGGTTTGTGATCGAGAAGAAGAAGGTGCTGTTTCTGACATCAAATAAAAAAGTGAAGAAGAAAGTGGCAAGATTTCTTTCGAAAATTGATGAGTCTCTGGAAAGTTCGATTTATGATGTGGATGAGATCGGAACAATGAAGATGAAGGAACTCTGCATGGATGGAACGAAAGCCCATATCTTCATTACGGATGATCTGGACGATTATCTGGAGGTGGAATCCAATCTGGAAATCATTATCCATGGTTCAGATTCTGCAAGGTACAGCTACCGTGAGCTGATTTTCTTCTGTCTGAGAAGCGGTTATTATGACGAACTCAATGGTGAAGTCATTATGCTGTGTCAGAGTGTAACCCGAGATATGGAAAAGACCAGAGATCTGGCAAGACATTTCAATAAGGTTCTGTGGGATGAAGGCTTCGAGTAGACTGCTTAACATGTTTCTTAAGATTCTCTATCCTGAAGTGACGTGTCCTGTATGTAGAGGAGTCCATCCGGGTATCTGTACATCCTGTAGAGATTCACTGAAAATCTATGATGAAGGTTGTCTCGATCATCAGAACAGGGGGCAGTCATTATTCAGGCACCAGGAAGAAGCGCAGGCCCTCGTTGCAAACTTCAAGAAAAAAATGATTTTTTCTGCAGGAGATGCCATGGCTGATCTCCTGTTCGAACGATGCGGAAATGAACTGAAGGGTTTTGATCTGATCACATTTGCTCCATCCTCTGATGAATCACGGAAAAGACTTGGGTTTGATCACGGGAAGTATCTGGCCTGTGCGCTATCGGGAAAAACGGGTGTTCCTGTAGTCGCTCTTTTTATCGCTGCGGGTAAAGAACAGAAAGTTCTGGACAGGGAAGAACGCAAGGTGAATGCGAAGAATATCAGACTTCGAAAAGGAAATTTCAGTGGGCTTAAAGGGAAAAGGGTTGTCCTCATTGATGATGTCTATACTACCGGAAGTACTGTACTGCAGTGTTTAGAGCTTCTGGAGGAGCTTAATATGGAGTGCAGGTACCTTACATTTTCCAGACTCTGAAAAAAGCTGCCTGACCGCAGAGTTTAATTTCTAAAAAACGCCTTGATAAATCAAAACAACATAGCTATAATGATTAGATGAAAGTTATGTTTGTAGTTGCTCAGGGGTAACCCTGATAGTCCAGGCCAGTCGCAGGCAAAAGGATCCACGTAAGTCAGTCAAAGCGCTGACAATCATGGTGCGGCTTAGAAGTAAGTCCTGCCAGAAATGAGAGGGTAAGTAGTGAGAGGTTAAGTCCGGGTAGCAAAAGCTCCAGCAGGCGAGTGTGGGGTCAAATACTAGGTCAAATAGCTTTCAGCACATTTGTGCAGTTAAGCAGCCTATGGCTGCTTAATTTTTTTGCGCTTTTTTGATTCCTGGGTGATAAACCGGAAGTTTAGGGCTATAATATTAAATAGAGCAAAATACTGAACTTAAGAGAAAAGGTGAAATATGGATACAATTTTATTCTATTTATTTATCATATATTCTATCGTACCGAATATTTATTTTCGTTTTTTTTCAAAGAACGTGATGAGATTTATGCCTGCCGGTGACAAAGATATCGCATTTACATTTGATGACGGTCCGGACCCGAGATACACACCTCAGCTTCTTGATCTACTTAAACAGCATAGAATCAAAGCGACTTTTTTTGTTTTAGGCGAAAAGGCGAAGGCGAATCCGGATATCATCAGAAGAATTGTAGATGAAGGTCATGTAATCGGTCTTCATGCTAATAAACATATCGGAGCGCCTTTCAGATCGTATAAAGCGATGAAAGATGATTTTCACAATTCACTCGACATCCTGAAGAACATGGGGGTAAGAATACATCTTTACAGACCTCCGTGGGGGCTGGTCAATGTGGTTTCGCGTAAATTCATCAGAGAGTATAAGTTTGCACCGATATTATGGTCCATCCACGCTTCAGACTGGAGCAGATACTGTAATGAAGAACATATCGAAAAAGTTCTCACGCAAAAAGTAAAGCCTGGAGATATTGTTCTGCTTCATGATGGAAGAGGGGCTAAGGAAGCCCCTCAGAGAACAATCAATGCACTTAAGAGTGCGATACCTCAGATGAAGAAAAAGGGATTCCGTTTTGTCATCCCGATGGATAGCGAAAAAACGACCACAGCTTAAGGAGTGATCAGATGAACGCATTAAACAGTATCGTCGCCTTTTATGACAGGAATATGGTGAAACTTCTTGGATGGAAGAAAATTCCTGGAAGCGATCTTGAGTTTTTATATCTTGTTCCGAAAGTGCACAGAGGTAAAACTGTGACAATAGAAGATGGAACAGTCATCCATAAAGGTGATCATATTTTTGAAATACATATCATCAATACAAATCTTGCGAACCTGGATACAGGGTACGGAAATCTGTTCATCATGCTGAAGCAGGAACTGAGTCAGGTTGGAGTGCTTATGCAGACAGAAGAGTATAGCATGTACAAAGCTCTCCTCTCTGTTACGCTGCTTCATAAGCTGGCAAGAAGAGTAGGATTTACTGTAAGAGAGATCGATCATCCGGTCAGAAGAAGAATGGTTTCCTTAGGTGAAAATATACTGAGAAGTGCACTTCGCAAAGGAAAGAATGAGAAAGACGGGAAGAGGCGCATAGCTAAAGAGTGCTGGATCTCGAAAACGCAGATTATTGAGATATCTAATAGCTGAATCGAACAAATCATAGGGATGCTCTCCGCAAGGGAGAGCATTTTTTATTGCCGATCAGAGTCTGTAATAAATATGAGCTGTCTGTTACGATATTTAACTACAATTGTCCAGTCTAGTTCCGATACTGTACTAAAAATTATGGGATCTGTTTGTTGCATGATTCTCATAGAAAATGAATAGCAGTACTTTGAAACGAGAAGCGAAATTGAAGTGAAAATCCGCTGGGGAGATGAAACAAGAAAGAACCATTGTAATAATTATTATTAATTGAAAATAAATTTTATGTAAAACTGTAATATAACATAGTACAGATATCCGTATTTCAATGAAAAAATAGGTTTTCTGTTCTGATTATGTGCTAATTTATCATGGTGCTTGTCATAGATACATAGAACAGCTTAAAAGTCAATAGTAAATACTGCAAAAACAGGTTTTAGCAATAAAAAATTATATTGATTAGGTATTAACAAATGTGATCAGGTATTGTATAATACGATTGTAGTAAAAAACAGATGATTAAAAAATAACCTATGTGTTATAGAATTATTAGGAGGAAGTACAATGAAGACTCAATGGCAGGGATTTACAGAAGGAAACTGGCAGAATGAAATAGATGTTAGAGATTTTATTCAGAAAAATTATACCTTATATGATGGTGATGATTCTTTCCTTGAAGGACCGACAGAGGATACGCTGAAAGTCTGGAAAAAATCAAGTGAACTGATTGTAGAAGAAATCAAAAAAGGTGTTCTTGGTGTAGACGAAGAGAATATTGCAGGCATCAACAATTTCAAGCCAGGTTATATCGACAGAGACCACGAATCAATCGTTGGACTTCAGACAGATGCTCCTCTTAAGAGAATCATTAATCCATACGGTGGATTCAGAATGGTGGAACAGTCACTTGAAGCTTACGATTTCACAGCTTCAGATGCTATCCTGAAGGATTTTCCAAAGTACAGAAAGACTCATAATGAAGGCGTCTTCCATGCATATAACAAGGAAATGAGAGCGGCAAGAAGTACCGGTCTGATCACAGGTTTACCTGATGCATACGGAAGAGGAAGAATTATAGGTGACTATAGAAGAATCGCTCTTTATGGAATAGACAGACTGATTGAAGAGAAGAAGAAGGATCTTGAGAATCTGACAGGTCCAATGCTTGATGATCTGATCAGAAAAAGAGAAGAGACAAATGAACAGATCGTTGCACTAGGCGAAATGAAGAAAATGGCTGCATCATACGGATTTGATATCTCAGAGCCTGCTGCTAATGCCAAAGAAGCTGTACAGTATGTATACTTCGGTTATCTTGCAGCAGTTAAGGAGAACAACGGTGCGGCGATGTCCCTGGGCAGAACAAGCACATTCATCGACTGCTTCATAGAAAGAGATCTTAGAAACGGAATGATCAATGAAGCACATGCACAGGAACTGATCGATCAGTTCGTTATAAAGCTGAGACTTGTAAGACATCTGAGAACACCTGAATATGACGATCTGTTTGCAGGAGATCCAACCTGGGTAACTGAATCTATCGGTGGTGTGGGACTGGACGGAAGACCGCTGGTTACCAAATCTTCTTTCAGATTCCTTCATACTCTGATCAATCTTGGAACTGCTCCTGAACCGAACATGACAGTATTATGGTCACAGGCTCTGCCAGAGAACTTCAAGAAGTTCTGTGCGGACATGTCCATCCAGACAGATTCAATCCAGTATGAGAACGATGATATTATGAGACCGACTTATGGAGATGATTATGCGATTGCCTGCTGTGTATCCGCAATGACTCTTGGTAAGCAGATGCAGTTCTTCGGAGCAAGATGTAACCTGGCCAAGTCACTGCTTTATGCATTAAACGGCGGTGTGGATGAAAAGACAGGAAAGACAGTCATCAGCGGACTTGAACCGATCACTGATGCAGTTCTTGATTACGAAAAAGTACTAAGCAATTACACAAAGGTACTGGAATATGTTGCTGAGCTTTATGTGAATACCATGAACATCATTCACTATATGCATGATAAATATGCTTATGAAGCTGGTCAGATGGCTCTTCATGATACAGAAGTGGGAAGACTGATGGCGTTCGGTGTAGCTGGACTGTCCGTTGCTGCGGATTCACTGTCTGCAATCAAGTTTGCCAAGGTAATGCCTAAGAGAAACGAAAGAGGAATCACTTCAGACTTCGAAATCGAAGGAGAATTCCCACAGTACGGTAATGATGATGACAGAGTGGACGAGATTGCTGTAAAGCTTGTTGAAAAATTCTCATCTGAGCTTAAAAAGCACAAGACATACAGAGACGCGAAACATACACTATCCGTACTGACCATCACATCTAATGTGGTATACGGCAAGAAGACAGGTTCAACTCCAGACGGAAGAAAAGCTGGCGAACCATTTGCTCCTGGAGCAAATCCAATGCACGGCAGAGACCTTGAAGGTGCTCTGGCATCACTGAACAGTGTAGCTAAGATTCCTTACTGTGATACCTGTGAAGATGGTGTATCCAACACATTCTCCATCGTACCTGATGCTCTAGGAAAGACAGGGGACGAAAGAATCAGTAATCTTGCTGCAGTTCTGGATGGATACTTTGCACAGGATGCACATCATCTGAACGTAAATGTATTCAACAGATCAAAACTTGAAGATGCTATGGAACATCCTGAAAAATATCCTACACTGACAATCAGAGTTTCAGGATATGCAGTAAACTTCAACAGATTATCAAGAGAACAGCAGATGGAAGTTATTTCAAGAACATTCCACGATGCAATGTAATATAGAACATACAGAAAAGACAAGATAAGGAGAGAAGGCTATGAAAGGTAGAATACATTCAATAGAAAGCATGGGCCTCGTAGATGGACCTGGAATCAGAACCGTTGTATTTCTGCAGGGCTGCAAATTGAGATGTCTCTACTGTCATAACCCGGATACCTGGATGATGGGCGGCGGAGATCAGGTGGAAGCCTCTGATCTTGTCAGGAAAATCGGAAGATACAGACCCTATTTTGAAAAGTCAGGAGGAGGGGTTACATTCTCCGGAGGAGAACCCCTTCTGCAGCCTGAATTCCTCCTGGAGAGTCTTAAGCTCTGCAGGGAAAAAGGGATCCACACAGCGCTTGATACTGCTGGATATGGTTTCGGTGAGTATGATGAGATTCTTCAGTATACAGATCTTGTTCTCTTTGACATCAAACATGAGGATCCAAAGCAGTATCTGTTTGTTACAGGACAGAAAGAAGACAAATCCGCAAGATTTCTTGATGCTATACAGAAAGCAGGAACAAAGATGTGGGTAAGACATGTTGTTGTACCGGGTATAACAGATGGTGAAGATCATATCCGAAATCTTGCAAAGAAAATCAGAGAGCTGAAAAATGTTGTCAAGGTTGAGCTTCTTCCTTATCACACAATGGGTGAAAACAAGTATGAAGTCATGAATATGAAGTACAAGCTGGAAGGTGTTGAACCAATGGACCGCAGCCGAAATGCCGAACTTATGCAGCTTCTTCTTCAGGAACTTGGAGAAGGCTTCTGTGAAAGAAAAGAAGAGGGCAAAGAGGAAACCTATATACAGAGAATCGGATAATAGAATTTCAGGATGATAAGGGTGTAAAATCTTTATCATCCTTTTTTGCGAAGCGGTTAAGGCGAACTGTAATATGGTAGGTAAAAAGAAATGCTCTTTATGAAATCTAAGTTGGAAATTGAATACTTTCGTGAAAAAGTATAATATATGTATATAAACGTGGACGTAAGTCTTGGTATTAAAACCATTTATTTTATGAAGAAAGATATATTCTTCAGGCTATACACAAAAAGAAGATATAATGAGTTTTCTTGATGAAGCGGGTACTTTTGTTTTAGTTTCAAAGGAAATCACTAAAACCTCAGGGAATATCTATGCTGGTTTTAATGGCTGAAGTTTTCAATAACGGGATGAGAGCATTTAAAGGCAGGCAGCTTTTATACGTGCACATTCATCAAACAGCAATATCATAATCGCGGGTTTTCAAGGCAGGTGTCCGATATATGGTAAAAGTGATAGAACTGTTTTGATTCACATAACACTAGATTGTATCAATAATTCAAGTGAGGTTTTTATGAAGAAATATTTGATCATAACGATTACGTTAGCTATGTTTTTCTCGATGTTCGGGTGCGATTCAAATAATGAGATTTCATTATCTCCTGAACAGCAAATTTCATTATCATCTGAACAACAAAAGGCTGTCAATAACAGTATAGACTTTATTAAAAACTCAGAGTTTGCTTCAAAAGACCGTATAGAGACAAACATTATAACAATAAAAAATGCAGATGAAAAAACATGGGAGTCTGTCTATTCAGAAGACTCTATAGCAGATAAAAATGCAGTTGATTCGACTGACTGGATTATTACTATCGGTGATAGGTCAGGCCACGACTTTGCGGTGATTGTTTGTGATAGTGATACCTTAGAAGTTATTGGATACATGCCGATACAATAGGATTATGTATTGAATTATAGAGAACATCCTCGTGCTTAACATTCTTATTATGTGCATTTAGGGAACTTTCTTGTGAGTTACCTGAAATGTGCCGGAATCGACACTATCTTCAAACAGATATAAAAGAAAAGCGAAATGTAAAGGCACCAGACTGACGTCTGGTGCCTTAAGGGATTTTTACTCCTCAACCTCGAACTGGTCCTTGCCAACTCCGCAAAGTGGACATACCCAATCTTCAGGTAGATCTTCGAAGCTGGTTCCTGGTGCGATACCGTTGTCTTCATCGCCAACAGCTGGATCATAAACGTATCCGCATACCAAACAAACGTAACTCTTCATCATATTCCCTCCTATTTCAGTTAAAGTGTTATATAAACATAACCTAACTAGATTATAGAGGAGAAAACTACAGCTTTCAATAGATTTTGTGAGAATAGATATTTAATAAACCCCTCGAATGGGGTATACTTATTTATCGTGAGGTATTATGAATATGCAGTTAACAAACAAGACATCACTTGATAATCAGAAATTTTATAAGATATTATTAACCATTGCTGTCCCCATTATTGTACAGAATTTTCTATCTTCATCTCTTAATATGGTCGATAACCTGATGATCGGCAATCTGGGTGAAGAATCAATCGCCGCGGTCGGGCAGGCCAATCAGCTGTTCTTTCTGTTTTCGCTGATGTCCTTTGGACTGAACAGCGGTGGATCGATTTTTTTCTCTCAGTTTCATGGCAGCCAGGACTATAAGACATTCAAGAAGTATATGGGTATTACGATGCTGCTGGGCAGTCTTATTGCGATTCTGTTTACATTTATCGCTGTTGTGATTCCAGAAAGGGTAATGAGTCTGTACTCAGATGATCCTCTGGTTCTTCAGGAATCTGTAAACTATCTTCGAATCGTGGGACTGAGCTATGTGATCAGTAATCTGTCCATGACTTTTATATTCTCGCTTCGAGCAACTTCCCAGGCTTTTGTTCCAATGCTCTCCAGCATCATTGGACTTGGTACAAACACAGTACTGAATTACTGTCTGATTAATGGAGCATTCGGATTTCCGAGACTGGAAGTGAGAGGCGCCGCCATAGCCACGCTGATTGCCAGAGTAATCGAATTTTCAATTCTGTTTTATATTGTATTCATCAAGAAGAACATTCTGAATGCGACGTTCAAGGAAATCTCATCATTCAGGAAACCGAATATATCCAAGTACCTGCTTGTTGCAGCCCCGGTTATTCTGAATGAAACCTTCTGGTCGCTGGGCATCATGGTCTATAACTTTTCCTATTCCAAGCTTGGTGTGTCCTCGTTTGCGGCAATTCAGATTCAGAATACCATAACACAGCTGTTCTATGTGTTTTCGTTTGGTATCTGCAATGCTGCTGCAATCATAACAGGCAATCTTATTGGCAGAGGGGAGACTGAAACCTTGAAGGTCTACGCTCGAAAAATCATTAAGCTGACGTTCCTTATCGGTGTAGGTACAGCACTGCTCCTTGTTCTGGCAAAAACACCGATTCTCTCGCTCTACAAGCTTGAGGAATCTACTCGAATTACGACCTCTAAACTTCTGACTCTGATTGCCTTTATCGTCCCGATCAGATTCATCAATGTACTCTTTGTCGTCGGACTATTCCGAGGAGGTGGAGATACCCGGTATTCTCTCTTTGCAGAAACCACCAGTTTATGGCTTGTGGGTGTGCCTATGGTGTCACTGGCTGCATTATACTTCAGACTGCCGGTAGAATATGTGCTTTTGATCAGCTTTGCTGAGGAGCTTGTTAAGCTCATGATCTGCTATCCGAGGTATAGATCCCATAAATGGATCAGGAGTATAGTCTGACCCTTAAGGGATATGAAATCTTTGTAGTATAAATCTGAACCCTATATAATAAAAGCTCTTCATGATTCATCTTTGCGATGTTCATGAAGAGCTTTTATTTCTTGTATTATTTTATGTTTCCAAGCGCTTCAGAGAATGCATCAAGCATACTCAGTGAAGAATGAAGGGTGATATCGTTCCTGTCAATGACAGGATTGAACTCAACGAAGTCGATGCTTCCGACCTTACCTGTCTGGATAATGGACTGTACAAGTTTTTTGCTCTCATCGATTTCAAGACCTCCTGCAACTGGTGTTCCTGTACCGGGAACCAGCTGATCGTCAAGTGAATCGATATCATAGGAGAGATGGATTTTTTTGATTCCGCTGGCGCTGATCTTTGACAGCAGTTCATCTATGATCGTATCCATACCTCGCTGCCTGATATCGGTCATTCTCCAGATATTAATGCCATGTTCTTTGATGATGACTTCTTCGCCATCATCAACGCTTCTTAGACCGATGATGTAGATATTCTCAGGTTTGACTTTCTGTCCTTCATGGTAAAGGGATGTGAGTGAGATGTCTCCAAGACCTGCAGAAGCACCAAGAGGCATTCCGTGGATATTGCCTGAAGGTGAGGATTCCGTTACGTTCAGGTCTGCATGAGCATCAATCCAGATTACTGCAAAATCATCTTCTCTTGCGGATTTGACTCCAGCAAGGGAGCCAAGACCAAGAGAATGATCGCCGCCCACAACAAAAGGAAGACCTCCTTTATTGATTGCGCCTTCAACAGCCTTTGCCAGGCGTACATTGCCTTCAACTACTTCATTAAGATATTTCATGGATTTGTGACTTGCATACTTCTTATCCGTATCCACCTGCGTTACTTCTATATTACCGTTGTCATTTACTTCATTCGTGTACTTTTTCAGGATATCAACGATACCATTTTCTCTCAGTTTATCTGGTCCATGTTCAACACCAGGTCTGTCGCAACCATAAAACATGGGAAAACCAATCAGTTCTATTTTCATTTATGCACCTCCGTTTAAATTCAATTCATTATATATCATACACAATAGGAATACCACGATTTACAAGAAAAAATCTTTATACAGAAAACTGTATAAATCTGCAGTTCGCAAGGGTTCCCGGGTATCTTTCACTGCTTTTCAATCGCTCTATAGGGTGAAAAGATAACCGGAATCTGAAGGAACAGTTTCAGTATAGAATGAAATCATAAAGTCCATATTAACTGGTTGAATATTTTTTCTGAAAATAGGACGAAGTATGTGATATTTTATCAGACTTTTAAAAGTCCGTTCATAAACTTCAGTTATAATGAATAAAAATTCAATAAGGAGATTATTATGAAACTGAAGAATGTAAAAATTTCGATCATCGGAGCCGGTTTTGTAGGCGCCACTACAACATATGCGCTCATGCTCGGAGGATTATGCGAAGAGCTTGTGATAGTAGATATCAATAAAGATAAGGCAATCGGAGAAGCCATGGATATTTCTCATGGCGCAGCATTTGTTAAGCCGGTGAAAGTGATTTCAGGCACTTATGAGGACACCAAAGACTCGGATATCGTCATCATAACAGCTGGAGCAGCTCAGAAGCCGGGTGAAAGCAGACTTGATCTTGTCAATAAAAATATCAGTATATTCAAGTCGCTCATCCCTGAAATCGTAAAATACAGTCCGGACAGTATACTGCTTGTTGTCTCAAACCCTGTTGATATTCTTTCTTATGTAACCTATAAGCTTTCAGGATTCCCTAGGGAAAGAGTTATCGGATCAGGAACTGTACTTGATACATCGAGATTCAGAACACTTCTTGCCGAGTATCTTGACGTGGATGCAAGAAGTATTCATGGATATATTATAGGAGAACATGGAGATTCAGAAATCGCTGCATGGTCCCTGACCAATATTGCAGGTGTGAATCTTGAGGAATATGTCCGTATTACGGAGCAAGGGAAGGGAGATCTTTCTTTTATGGAATACATCCCGATGAGCGTGAAAAATGCTGCATATGAAATGATCAATACCAAAGGGTATACAAATTACGCCATTGCACTTGCTGTAAGAAGGATATGTGAAGCGATTACCGGTGATGAGAAAGCCATACTTACCGTATCATCATTAATGGATGGAGAATACGGCCTCAATGGCCTCTATATCGGGATACCTTCAGTTGTAGGAAAAGAAGGTATAAGGAAAGTCATTGAAGTTCCACTCACAGATAAAGAGAGAGAGGATTTCATATCATCTGCGAAGAAGATGAAGGAGATTATCGACGATTCCGCACTCTGATCGGATATTTTCATGGCTGGTATGCCTATGATGAAACTATGACTTTTTCAAAGGATTCTTCTGAGGTATAATGGAGTCATAAGAGAAGCGCTTAAATGCGCAGGAAGGGGTACTACATGTTTGTTTACAATCAGGAAGTTGAGCGGGTTAACTGTGATGAGGGAGTATATCGTAAGATACTTTCTTACAATGAAGATATGATGATGTGTGAGATTGAATTTAAAAGGGGTGCCGTAGGCGCAAGACATGCTCATCCGCATCTGCAGGTAACATATATCATCAGGGGATCATTTGAGTTCACTATAGGAGATGAGACAAAAGTTGTGAAAGCAGGAGACAGTCTTCTTATGCCACCAGATGTTCCTCATGGAACTCTTGCGCTGGAAGATGGAATGCTTGTGGATGTCTTCAGTCCCATGAGAGAAGATTTCCTTAAATAGGATAGTAAGAAATAATAGCCGCTGCAGAATTCTGCAGCGGCTATTAGGATTTTTAGAAAGTTACACTGTTTACAATGAATTCCGGCATGATGTCAAGACTGTATTCTATGTTGCCGATGGCGCTCAGAAAACCTGTCATGAATGACTGTCTTAAAATGTAGAACAGATTTCCCTGAAGACCCAGCTCTTCAAAATATCTTCCATGGATATCTCTTACATTATGCCAGACGAGGTGGTTCTCGTCTGTTTCAGCCAGAACATTGATTTTGTCGCAGGGCATGCCATCAAGAAGAAGCGCATTCAGATATCCGTAAAGTTCCTGACCGTTGCTGAA
The DNA here is from genome assembly GCF_032054185.1 of Proteiniclasticum sp. Classification (NCBI taxonomy): domain Bacteria; kingdom Bacillati; phylum Bacillota; class Clostridia; order Eubacteriales; family Clostridiaceae; genus Proteiniclasticum; species Proteiniclasticum sp. Next base: position 71,405 of record NZ_DAMBTF010000006.1, on the reverse strand, counting down.
ATGAATCTCTCCCTTCAATGATTCACCTACTCTTCTGCCATACTCGGCATAAGCTAAAATAAGCGTTTCTTCATCACTGGTTTCAATAATTTTACCTGCGAGTGCAGCCAGTCTCTTTTCGTTTCCGATGACATGTGATTCAAGCCATCCGTGAATATTGTCATGATCAATCTGATTTTCAAGGGCTTCTTCACTGGTACGTTCACCGTAGTGTTCTGTGTTTTCACGATCCAGATCCTGCAGGCTGAACATGTCGATGAGATATCTTTCAAGATTCTCCTGAATCCTGATACGGTTATGCTGCATAAAATGTATTGGTGCTATTTTTTCTTTCATAATTTCCTCCCCTTAATGTTTACTTCCTCAACATACTACATATTGCTTAAACTTTGTATGACTTAAATCAAATTTCACGGATTTTCTGAGAGAAACTGAGAGTCAGTGTGATACACGTTTGACAGGTGAAGAAAAGAATGCTCCGGAAATGATGAAAAAAGACGAGAAATATTGTATACTTCTTTAAGTGATTAAATTGGAATAGGTGATAAGATGAGATTAAGAAAAAAGTGGTGGGCTCGTCCAGAAATGGAAAAGGACAGCAAAGCAGTAATTGACCCATATGCCGTAAAAGGCCGATGGAGAGAAAATTTCGGTAATGATAATCCGATTCATCTGGAGCTTGGCTGCGGAAAGGGACAGTTTATTACAACCCTTGCTGAAAAGAATCCAGACATAAACTATATTGCCATTGATCTGAAAGATGAGGTTCTGGTATTTGTTCTGAGAAAACTGAACGAAATGGAACTGACCAACGTCAGGATTATTCCGATGTTCATTGAAAGAGTTGATGAGATTTTTGAAAAAGATGAGATTTCCAAAATCTATATCAATTTCTGCAATCCATGGCCGAAGGTTTCTCACAATAAGAGAAGACTGACTCACCCGAGATTCCTGACAAAATATAAAAGATTCATTCAGCCTGGAACTGAAGTCTGGTTCAAGACAGATGACGACGATCTTTTTGAAGCATCTCTCGAGTACTTTGAAGAAGAGAACTTCGAGGAACTGTACAGGAACTGGGACCTTTCCGAAAGTGACTTTAAAGATAATGTCCGAACGGAATATGAAGAGAAGTTCAGTGCGTTTGGTGTGAAGATAAAGTTTGGTATCTTCAGATATAGAGAGGAGAGGATAGAATCATGATGGATATCGCAGAGATCAAAACGGATCTGACGAATTTTATTCGCGGGTTCTATAGAGATTCCGAAGTCCGTCATCTGGATGTTCCTGCAGGGGAGGTTGAACTGAGATTCAGTCTGGATGAAGAAGAGAGAAAAAATGTGCTCATTTTCTTTGAAGACAACATCAGTGTATTCAATGACTTCACTGAAGAGACAAGAACGGATATCCTCGAGATTGCAGAGATATTTATCCGATTTGATGAGGACGGACTATATTTCGGAAAGTCAAAGTATGATTTTGCAGCATCCAATGCAGCTGCATACTATGTACTCAACCGTTATCTCGACGACATGGTTGAAGAGCTACCGGTAAAACTGAAGATTTACCAGGAAAACTATCTCTATCAGTAAATGACAACAGGAGAAAAACCCTTCACCTGATTCTTATAGCCATATGGCTTAAGAACAGGTGAAGGGTTCTGTTTTACTGATAATATTTAAAATATTTTACTGGCTTCTTCCATAACCCTTGCATAGTCAGGCTCTGTTCCGATTTCAGGGAGATATTCCACATAGGTGATTTTTTCATCCCGGTCAACGACAAATACTGCTCTAGCGAGGATTGCGAGTTCTTCCACATAGGTTCCTGTGATTTCACCGAAAATACGGAATTTATGGTCGGACATCATGCGGATAAAGTCTCCGGCATTTTCCTTGACCCATCTTGCCTGTGTAAAGGGCAGATCCATTGACACTCCATAAACCTTCATATCCGGAAAAGATTCCAGCTGATCGTTGAATGTCAGGAGTTCAAGTGAACAGACAGAGGTGTCGACAGAAGGAAATGTGAGAATCACCTTAGGACCTTTAATATCCTTTGATTCAACATCACTTAATGTTGTGTCTGTAAGCGTGAAATCCGGTAAAGTATCACCGATTTCAAGCTGCGTTCCATAAAGATGAACTTCATTTCCACCAAAAGTAAATTTCATAATCGTATCACTCCTTTGTATTGTCAATGAAATTTAACGATAAACTTTTCTTCCAGGAACTCAGGGACATAGGATTCTTTGGATTTTCGGAGGCCAGGAATACCCATATCCTGTTCTCGATTGGTGAATGCTATTCCTTCACCGAAATACTCCATAGATGTCTTTGCCAGAAAAGCATAGAGACCGCTGATGCTGCGATCCGCTTTCTCGATATGGTTAAGGATGACTTTTTCATTCAGGATTTCCAGTAAGGAAAAACCTTGGCAGTGGTCATCGACAAAAACCGATATTCCAACGAGATTAAAGAATTCCTGATGAGTGATCAGCTCCTTTATTCCGGCAAATTCATGGGCAAGAGCAGGTGTTTTGTCACTTGCCTCGTACCATTTTTCTGCTAGAGCAATACACTCTTCCTTGGATTCCTGTATATGTTTAATAGTATATTCGTTGTATCTTATAAAATTATTAAAATGGTTTCGTTTACTGTGAAGCGCTTTACCGCTGAAAGAACTCATTTTCTCTACAGTATAGATATATTCGGCATTGTCCCTGTCCGAAACATATTCGATATTGTAGCCCAATCTTTCCAGAAGCTCAATCTGTGTTTTGTCAGCATCCTTCAGTTCTCTATCCATGCCCATTGCATCCATCTCATGAAGAAGAAGATCATAAGCGGCTTTCCCGTCTTCTTCATTCTTCAATATCGGGGGAATAAAGTAGGGAACACCGTTTTTTTCTTTCATTATATATAGTGCTTTGTCTGAATGATGAAGCTTTATGTTCTGTGCATTACGCCAGATATAAAGATTTGTGAAGTTGTAGGTAGAGGCGATAAAAGGATAAGGGGTCAAAAAATCATCAAAGATTTTTTTGCTTTCCATTTCAAGTGGTTCAAAGTGCATGATATCTTTTCTCCTAAGTCTTTTTATTTATTCCTGATATTGTAAACTATCTCCAGCTCTTTATCATACATTTCAAAGAACTGATCTTTCAGCTTCATTGCTTCGTGTATTTCAAAGTGCAGATCATGGGAGGAGATGAGGTTAAGCCTTACTCGTTCATTCAGCAGCTCGATATGATCAAGATGCACCTTTTTCTTATTTGAACGAAGCAGAATCTCTGAAATGCTTAAACAGATGCCGATATCATATACCATTTCGAGGTCCATTCGGTTGATCAGCTGGCCATACTGCAGCAGTGGTGTCTCTTTCGAAAGTCCATTGGAAAAAGTGGCAGCCAGTGATGACATGATGATCTGTCTGTGATCAAGACCGTTGATTTCAGAATTGGAAATGATGTAGAAATTATGCCTGTCATGATTATAGTACCTTATGGACAGGCCAACATCTCGTAACTTAGAGCTGACCTTGATGATGTCACCCACATTTTCCCAGTCCTTATGAAGTCCTCTGAAGGCGAGATAAATTTCCTGTGTAAGCTGATATAGGTTTTCCGCTCTTGTTTTATCCACGTTATGTCTGCTGAGGATATTGCTGATGGATCGGTCCAGCATGTCCTCCATCTTACCATATTGTCTGGTCATATAGTCGAACAGGTAGCCTTCCCGAATTCCGGATCCGCTCACTCTGATATTCTGGATTTCTGTTATCCTCAAAAGTGCATCAAGTATGCTTAATGCTGCGGGGAGAATATCTGCTCTTTCTTTATCCAGACCTTCTATGGCATACCTCTGTTTCAGGTTTTTGATGATGATATTTTTGTACATCGTATGGATATCCAGATCCTGCATGGTGTATTCGTGGATGATGTCCACGGGGTAACGTCTCTTTTTCCGGTCGATTTTGCTGATGGCTCTGGCTGAACCGCCGAGAATAATCATTTCATTGATGCTGCTGTCCTTAAGCCAATCCACCTGCCCGATTTCGTTCTCCAGAAAGATATCCATTGCCACATGGTCATCTTTGGTAACCTGGCTTTCCAGTCTGAAACGTTCAGTCAGGGATAATGTTCCCAGCGGGAGGAGATGACTGTTAACGAGCTTACCGTCTCTGATCAGTGCCAGCTGAGTGGAAACACCGCTGATGTCTACAACCAGTGCATTTGTCAGTTTCATGGTATTTGACAGCGCAAGAATATCGTAATGCAGCTCTTCTTCGCTGTTGAGCTCAGTGACTTTAATGTTCAGCTCTTTCTCCAGTCTTTCACGGATTTCTTTTCTGTTTTTAATACGTAGAAAAAACTCCGACAGAATGATGTGGATGTTTGTGGCATCCACTGAGTCTGAGAATTCTTTGAAATAACTCAGTATGGTGATGAGAGAGATAATTTTGTCTTCTGTAATGATGAATTCTTCATCTGTGTTTTTACCAAGCTTCAAATCCTCCTTGTAAGATTCAAGCAGTCTGTAGCTTCTGTCGTCGTTGAGTTCCCACAGTGCATATCTTGTGGTATTCCCGCCGACGTAAATCAGTCCTAATTTCTCCATTGATATTACCTCACTTATTTCAAGTAGTCTCATTATACTACAAAGACGTCGATTCTGAACACGGCTTCGTATGAAGAATCTTGCTATGGACTCCCTTAAAACTCTGTAGTAAAATAGATTAGATATAGATGAAGGTAACTGATATTTTTTATATCAGAATCGCGTGAGGAGGAAGAATATTGGATTATAAAGATTTGATAGCAGGTAAGATCAGCAGTTTGCTGGAAATAGAGAAGGATGAAGTTTCAAGACTTCTTGAGATTCCGCCTAAACAGGAAATGGGCGACTATGCATTTCCCTGTTTTCAGCTGGCAAAAACCCTGAGAAAAGCACCCAATATGATTGCAAATGAGCTTAAGGACAAACTTGAAATCTCGGAGATTGAAAGAATTGAAGTACTGGGACCATATGTCAACTTCTTCCTGAATAAGAGTGTTTTTCTTGAAGGCGTAGTGAAAGAGATACTGTGCAGTGAAGATGAATACGGCAGATCTGATATGGGTGAGGGTAAAACCGTAATCGTGGAATACTCATCACCGAACATAGCAAAACCGTTCCATGTCGGGCATCTTTTTACAACAGTTATCGGAAATTCATTAAGCAGAATTTATAAATTTCAGGGATACAACACAGTCAGAATCAATCATCTTGGAGACTGGGGAACACAGTTCGGAAAACTGATTTCCGGGTATGAAAGATGGGTGGATAAAGAAAAACTGAAGACGTCACCTATTGAGGAACTGAACAGAATCTATGTGAAATTCCATGAAGAAGCGGAAAATGATAAGAGTCTAGATGATGAAGCAAGACAGCACTTTAAAAATCTTGAGGATGGAAAGGAATATGAGTACAATCTCTGGAAAGAATTCAGAGAGCTTTCCCTCATGGTCTTCGATAGGGTATACAAGGAACTGGGTGTTGAATTCGATTCCTATGCAGGAGAGAGCTTCTATGGGGATAAGATGGATGAGGTTGTGGATATTCTGAATGACAAGGGCATCCTGACAGAGAGCAACGGCGCAAAGGTCGTCATGCTCGATGAATACAACATGCCGCCCACAATAATCAAAAAGGCTGACGGTGCCACCATCTATGCAACAAGAGATCTTGCTGCAGCGATCTACAGAAAAAGAACCTATGATTTCCACAAGAATATCTATGTTGTGGGTACGCCTCAGGCGCTTCATTTCAAGCAGGTGTTCAAGACACTTTCACTGGCAGGGTTTGAGTGGGCAGATGACTGTGTGCATGTAGGGTTTGGACTCGTCAAATTCCCGGGCAAGATGATGTCATCAAGAAAAGGCGATGTCGTTCTTCTTGATGACCTGCTGAAGGAAGCTGTAGTTACAGCGGAAAAGATCATACATGATAAGAATCCTAACCTTGCAGATCGTGAATCTGTTGCAAGAAAGGTGGGTATCGGTGCCATCATTTTCACCTATCTCAAGAATTCCAGAGAAAAAGACATCATATTCGACTGGGACGAAATTCTTTCCTTTGACGGAGAAACAGGACCCTATGTTCAGTACACCTATGCAAGGGCGAAAAGCATCCTGAGAAAGAATCAGCTGCCTGAAACAGCGGATCTTACCCTTCTGAGCAATCAGGAAGAATTTGAACTGTCCAAGACACTTGAAGGTTTCGGTAATGCAGTGAAGCAGGCGATGGACAAATATGAACCATCTGTGCTCACCAGATATGTGCTTCAGGTTGCCAAGGACTTCAACAAGTTCTACAACAACTGTCCGATCAATTCAGCCGAGGAAAACCTGAAAAAGGCAAGGCTCAATCTTGTGCTGGCCACGACCATTGTGATCAGAAATGCGCTCAATCTTCTGGGCATCGAGACTGTGGAAGAAATGTAGAAAATCATAAACAGATATCTTAGGATTGGTACAGTTCCTTCGGGAATTATGCCAATCCTTTTTTATTGCAGATATACTAGGAGGTATGGGCGATCTGAAAAACGATCGGGAATATGAGTAACATTTATGGAGGTAGACATGAAATTTGATCCTATGCACTTGCCCTACGCAAGCAGAAGAATCCCCTTAAGCGGAAAAAATGGTGTGGTTGCCACTTCAAATGCTCTGGCAGCAGATGCCGGACTTGAGATTCTGAAGAAAGGAGGCAACGCTGTTGATGCAGCCATTGCCACAGCAGCCTGCCTTACAGTCGTAGAACCAACAGCCAACGGAATCGGTTCGGACAATTTCACTCTGATCTGGATGAAGGACAAGCTATATGGTCTGAACAGCAATGGACCTTCTCCATCAGGCATCACACTGGATGAGGTGAAGACGAATCATGAATCCATGCCCACTCACGGCTGGATTCCTGTTACCGTACCTGGAACACCCAGGGGGTGGGCAGAACTGAGCAGAAGATTCGGCAGCCTTACGCTTCTGGAGTGTCTTCTTCCGGCTATAAAGCTTGCGGAAGAGGGATTCCCTGTTGCCGCTAATGTCGCTCATGCCTGGCAGAGCGCGTATAGGAAATATAAGGAAATCTTCAGTGACAGACCGGAGTATGAAGAGTGGTTTAATACCTTCACCTTTGACGGAAAACCACCGGAAGCTTTCCAGATCATCACCCTTCCAAATCATGGAAAAACCCTCCGAAAGATCGGCGAGTCCATGGGGGAGGCTTTTTACAAAGGCAGTCTCGCTGATGAAATGGAAAATGATTCGGTGAAACATGGCGGATATCTGAGGAAAAAAGATCTTGAAGGATTTATGTCTGAATGGGTAACACCTTTATCTGTCCCATACAGAAATCATAAGGTCGTTGAGCTTCCGCCAAGCGGTCAGGGAATGGTTGCGCTCATGGCGCTGAATACTCTCGGAAACTTCGAAGTCACGGAGCGGGATGAAATCTACTATCACAGATCGATGGAAGCCATGAAGATGGCGTTTGCAGACGGACTTCACCACATCACCGACCCTAAGGAGATGAAATTCTCACCGGAAGATTTATTAACCCCGCAATTCGGGAAAAGAAGAGCATCAATGATTACGGATGAGGTACAGATCTTCACCCACGAAGACCCATTTCACAGCGGTACGGTGTATCTTTCCTGTGCGGATCGTGAAGGAAACATGGTCTCCATGATTCAGTCAAACTATATGGGATTCGGCAGCGGCATAGTGGTAAAAGGGACAGGAATATCACTTCAGAACAGAGGTGCAGACTTCAGACTTGATGAAACTCATGTAAACTGCCTGGCACCTGGAAAGAGGACCTATCATACGATCATTCCGGGAATGCTCATGAAGGATGAAAAATGCATCGGGGTATTTGGGGTCATGGGCGGCTATATGCAGCCTCAGGGTCATCTGCAGGTTATCAGCTCGCTTCTTGATTTTGAGCTTAATCCTCAGGCGGCTCTAGACTGCCCCAGGTGGCAGTGGACGAAGGAAAAGTCCATCATAGTGGAGAATACCTTCGATGAGCACATCCTCGGTAAACTGAAGGAAATGGGTCATGAGATCACTGTATCAGAGGACAGCGGCAGCTTCGGACGGGGGCAGATGATTTTAAGACTTGAAAACGGCGCTTATGTTGCCGGTACTGAGACCAGAACGGATGGAAATATTGCCGTCTTTTAACTTCAGATAATGGCAGGAAACAGATATTCTGTTTTCTGCCTTTTTTCTTTAAAAATAGATATATTAATGATAGACTTATGTGATATAATGAATCCTGCAAGTCAGAATCAATTCACATATGAGGTAAAAAGAATGATTGAAGTTAAAAATCTTACCAAAGAATTCAAAATGAATAAAAAGTACCCTGGATTTTCAGGTGCCATAAAATCATTTTTTTCCAAGGAATATACCATCACGAAAGCTGTAGATGATGTGAGTTTTCAGATTGATGAAGGGGAGATTGTAGGATACATCGGAGCCAATGGTGCCGGAAAATCGACAACCATAAAAATGATGACGGGTATTCTTACACCCACTTCCGGAGAAGTAGTCGTCAACGGAGTAGTTCCGTACGAGGACAGACAGAAGAATGCCATGGATATCGGAGTGGTTTTCGGTCAGAAAACCCAGCTCTGGTGGGATCTTCCGCTTTCTGAGACGTTCACGCTTCTTAGGGACATCTATGAGGTGAATCAGAAGGATTTCGAAAGGCAGATGGACTTTCTCAATGAAGTTCTTGAGCTGAAGGATTTCATGCTCAGTCCCGTAAGAACGCTGTCCCTTGGTCAGAGAATGAGAGGGGACCTTGCAGCTGCCCTCATCCATAATCCGAAGATCATCTATCTTGATGAACCCACTATCGGACTAGATATCGTCGTCAAGGAAAATGTGCGTAAGGCCATCAGGAAAATCAATGAAACCTACGGTACGACAATTATACTGACCACCCATGACCTGATGGACATAGAAGAGCTCTCAAGCCGCATCATCATCATCGACAAGGGCAAAATGCTCTACGACGGAAATGTGAAACATATCAAGGAAACCTACGGTTATATGTCTGACATCGATATCGTTGCCTCAGGCGTCATCAACCCGGACGATGTGCAGTTCATCAAGGCGCTGGATGAAAAGTTCATCTCTTTCCAGACTGAAGAGAACAGACTGACGGTTCAGTTCAATAAAAATCATACGTCAACAACAGAAATCACCAAGAGACTGATGGGAAAGCTGGATATTACAGACTTCACCATACACGAACCTTCAATAGAGGACATCGTGAAGAAGATCTACAGAAATGAGGTGTGATGATTGAGAAGGATAAAAGCTTATCTGCCGTTCACCTTGAATACGTTCCAGATGCTCCTTTCTTATAAGGCGAATGTCATCATTTTTATGCTTGGAGAGTGGCTGATGCTTACAGTATCATTTTTTCTCTGGAAAGCCATATTCTCCAGTTCTCCAGATAAGGTGATCAACGGATTCACCCTGAATGAAATGATCATGTATATCATCATTTCATTCCTTACAACGCTGATGACTTCTGTGGATATTTCCTTTGATATTGCAAGAGAGGTCAAAGACGGATCCATTGCCATTAATCTGATCAGACCGATCAGCTACGAAAAAAGGATGCTCTTTCAGGCTCTGGGCGGAGTACTCTATAATTTTGTGATCATTTTTGTTGCGGCATTTACTGTAGTCAATCTGATTTTTTACTCTACAACGGGATTCACCAGCGATGTCAACATTCCACTATATATGCTGAGCATGATGATGGGGATAGTCATCAACTTTTATTTCAGCTACACCTTCGGACTTCTCTCTTTCAAGATCACGAATATGTGGGGAATGAGCCAGATTATGGGTGCCGTCACACAGCTTCTTTCCGGTGCGCTGATTCCCATCGTTTTCTTTCCTGAGATTTTCAGAAAAGTCATCACGATTCTGCCCTTCAGTTCCATCGTATATACCCCTACGATGATCTATCTCGGGAAAATCAGTGGTTCAGAAGCCTACAATGCTTTAATGCTTCAGTTTGTCTGGATCATTGTCATGATCGTGATTTCAAGATTCATGTGGAAGACACTCGTCAAGTCACTGAGCATACTGGGAGGTTGAGCATGACTAAATATATCAGACTCTATAATCAGTTTCTCAAACAGTACATCAAATCACTGATCGAATATCGTGCGGATTTCGTTTTCGGACTGGTGGGCTTTCTTTTTGTTCAGCTCACAGGTGTAATTTTCATACGGCTTATTTTCAGCAGCATACCTTCGCTGGATGGATGGAGTTTCCATGAAGTGCTGTTCATCTATGGGCTTGCACAGGTACCCAGAGGAATAGATCATGTTTTTACCGACAATCTCTGGCTCCTCAGCGGAAGGATCATCCTTCAAGGCGGCTTTGACAAGTATCTTCTCAGACCCCTCAATCCGCTCTTTCATCTTCTGGCAGAGCGCTTTCAGCCGGACGGGTTTGGAGAAATCATCATCGGAGCCATACTGATGATAACAGCTGGAAGAACTCTGGATCTTAAATGGAGTTTTCCAAGCATTCTGATCCTTCTTTCAACAATACTTTTTGCGACACTGATCTATACTGCAATCAAACTTGCTGTTGCCAGCATTTCTTTCTGGATCAAATTTGCCCAGTCCTATCTGTATATGACCTACCAGCTCAGCTCATTTACAAAGTATCCGCTTTCCATCTATCCTAAGGCGGTTAAGTTCATACTGACCTTTATTATTCCCTTCGCATTTACAGGATACTTTCCCGGTGCTTATTTTCTGGGAAGAGAAAATTTCTTCGATGGGATTCTTCTGACGCACGTCATCAGTGTAGTCAGTATCTTTCTGGCCTATTACATCTGGATCCAGGGAATAAAGAAATATGAGAGCTCAGGTTCATAAAAAAAGAGATAGGATTCTATCTCTTTTTTGTTTGCCTGGATCCAAAGATGATATGAGGCGGAAAATAACAAGAAATGGATAATAAAAATATATCGAAGCAGTTGAAAATTCTTATGGTAGAGGAAGAGATAATCATAGACATGGAAATCTGATTTATGGTGGAGCGATTTATGTTTTCGGGATGAGATGATGACAAATGTCACTACTTTAGAATGTCGAAATTCCTTATACTGAACTCAAGAGGTGAAAATAAATGATACTACAGGCAGAAAATGTAATTAAAAGATATCAGAATCAGCTGGCACTTGATTATTTCTCCATGTCGATCAATGAAGGAGAAGTGATCGGCCTGCTGGGACCTAATGGAGCGGGAAAGACAACATTCATCAAAACGCTCATTGGACTTCTCTCGATAGACGAAGGTGAAATCAATGTATTTGGCATAAAACAGGATGGAAAGAACAAGGACATCAGAAGACAGATCGGATATGTCACGCAGGAAATCACCATATATGAGGAAATGACCGCCAAGGAGAATCTGGCATTCTTCGGAAGCCTTTACGGGCTGAAGAAGGAAAAGCTGGACAGAAGAATTCTTGAAGTTGCTGAAATCATAGGACTGAAAGATAAGCTGAACCAGAAAGCGGGTCATTTTTCAGGCGGAATGAAGAGACGACTGAATATCGGATGTGCTCTGCTTCATGAGCCGAAACTTCTGATACTGGACGAACCGACTGTCGGAATCGATCCGCAGTCGAGAAACTATATACTGGAGTTTGTCAGAAAAGCCCATGAAACGGGAATGACCATTCTCTATACTTCTCATTATATTGAAGAAGTTGAAGCGGTGGCTTCCCGGGTACTCATCATGGATCAGGGACATCCTATTGCAGAAGGTACCCTCAGAGAGCTTATTGAAAGAATAAAGGGAGATTCCCATCTGCTCATTGATGTCCGCATCGGAAGTGAGGAAGTGAGGGAGAAACTGCAGGCGCTGCCGGATGTCAAAGAGGTGGCCCTTAATGACAACCAGTACCACGTCATCGTACCCGGAGGCGTTATTGTCATAGACAGAATCATACCCATTCTTTCCTCCCAGGGTATTGTGAACATCAATTCAAAGCAGCCTAATCTTGAGGATGTCTTCCTGACTTTAACGGGTAAACAGCTGCGGGATGAGGTGTAGCTATGCTGAAATTTTACTTTGTACGGGCATCAAGAGACATATTCGGTCATGGAATTCTAATTGTGCTTCCTGTAATTCTCATCGCTTTCTTCAATTTCATCTACAGGGACAATGGGCTCATATCGGATATCAACGGCAATGCCAGTCCTTTCATTACTGTTCTCACCATCGGTTTTGCGCTGACATTCCAGATCTATGGAGGAGTGCTCAGCTATGAAAACATAGCCACAGACTTCTACTCTCCGATGCAGGGCAGACTTCTGGCATCTCCCAAGGAGCCGAGCAGTCTTATCCTTTCCATTGTTTCCACAAGCATTGTCATCAGTTTTATGCAGACGCTGGTTGTCCTGCTGTTTTCTATATTCGTGCTGAATGCTGTGATCCCATCGATTCTGGTTGTCCTGGCTGTGATGATTGTATCCATTATTGTGAACCAGCTCATCGGTACTTTTATTATTCTTTCGACGGGGAAAGTGAAGACTGCAACCGCTGTAATGACTGTATACGCAATCGTGGCACCTATGATTACTGGGCTTTATTTTCCGCTCCCGGACAATACATTCTTCGACTTGATGAAAAAATACCTTACCCCAATGGCACTTGCAAATACCGCCATATTCGGTGCAATGGAAAAAGACCTTGGCAAACTGCTGACAGGTGTACTTCCTCTTATTCTCATCAGCATGTTGCTGTATATGGCGATCAGACCTCTAAGCAGGAAGGTGAATAAAAGATGATATTTAGTTATGCGATAAAAGAAAGTTTCAGACAGCCGATCAACATCATACTTATTTTTTTGCTGCCCGCGGCGGTTCTTTTCATCCCTGCAAGCGAATACGGTTTTTCTCAGGGGGTAAGTCTTGTAGGTATGGTTATTCTTTACTCTGGATATCTTCTTTCAAGACCCGTAGTCGAAGACAGGATGAAAGGGATATCTGTCAGAATCGAAGCGAGTCCCATATCACGGCTAAAGTATCTCAGCAGTCATCTCGCTGCGTATTTTCTGATTCTGATGATCCAGAGCCTGATCTTCATTCTTGGAACCTTTGTACTTCATGGTGAAGCGACATTCGGTCAGCCGATGCTCTATTCGCTCTATCTCTCCTTTGCGGTGATGACTCTTTCACTGACCCTTGCCTGGAGTTCATTTTTCAGGAACTTCAATCTTTCCTTCGGACTATTTTCAGGATTGGGTTCGGTCATGTGTCTTGTTAGCGGCATATCGATCCCCCTTAACTTTCTGCCGGACAAACTCATACCTTTCATCAGGGTGCTGCCCACTTACTGGCTGCCTTATGGACTGGACGCTGTATATCGGGGAGAAAGAAATGGATTTCTGATTGCTCATGCGGTACTATTGATTTATGCAGGTATATTCCTCTTGATCGGAAGCAAAAGGAGAAATTGACATGAGAAGAAAACCCATGGAATTCAGCCCCAGAATGGTCTATATGGCATTTATGCTTATTCTGTTTCTGGCGCTGCTGTTCTTCTTTGTAAAAGGAAGATCTCCATGGGTATTTCTTCTTTTTCTTATGTCTGTTTTCAGTATCCTTATACGGTGGAGGTTTTCCATAAAAGAATACATGATGATGTATGATGTCAGTCTGTACATCGTGCTGTCGCTTCTTTATCCTGGTGAGAGCATATTTCTTACTCTTCCAGTCTTCTACTTCACCTATCACGGCAGGTTTCTTTTTGCGATGTATCCCTTGAGTTTCGGCCTGTATTTCAGCAGAGGTAGTGAAAGTCTTTTCTATACATGGGTACTTCTCATTGGCATAACCCTCTATCTGTGGGAGAGAGAAAGCAGAAAATATCGGGAGAATGCGGATCAGTTGAGGAACAGAATCTACCAGCTGGAGGAAACGGAGGCAACCCTTCTTCTTGATTATCAGGATACAGAAAGAATGAGCAGGCTTGCAGAAAGACAGAGAATCGCTGAAATTCTTCATGACAATCTGGGACATGAGCTTACGGCCGCCCACCTGTCTCTGAAAGCGGCTGACACAATTATTCAAAGTGAAGATACACCCGCAAAAGTTCCCATCAGAAAATCTTTGGAAAGGCTTGAGAAAAGCCTCACACAGCTGAAAGAATCAGTCAGGCAGCTTGAACCGGAAAAGGATAATCTCAGTCTGAATTTTGAGGAGCTGACGGACAGATTTCCTGTTCCTGTCAAAATGGAAATAGAGGGAGATGTACGGCAGCTCAAACCGTACGTCAGGCAGCTTCTTCATATGTCTCTAAAAGAAGCTCTGACAAATGTCACCAAACATGCCCATCCGAGTCTAGTGGAAATCGGTCTTGAAGTTACGGATAACATTGCGAGGCTTACGGTTAAAAATGACGGTGTTTATGAGGAACGGTCAATACATTCCGGAAACGGAATACGGTATATGAGAAAGCGTCTGGAGGCGGTCCATGGTAGTCTGAGCACGCAGAAAGGGAAAGATGACTTTCTTCTTATAGTCATAATACCTTTACAGAAGGGGTGATGAAATGATTAAAATCGTGATTGTAGACGATGATGAACTCGTTATAGAAAGTCTTAAGATCATACTGGATTATGATGAGGATTTCGAGGTCATCGGTACAGCAGGGAATGGAGAAGAAGCGGTGGCATTGATGAAAGAACTGGAACCGGATATTGTTCTGATGGATATCCAGATGCCTAAAATGAACGGAATCGCAGCAGCTGAGAAGATCATCCAAGCTCATGAGAAGACAAGGGTCATCATGCTGACTACATTTCATGATTATCAGAATATCCATTTATCCCTTAAAGCTGGTGCTTCAGGTTATCTTCTGAAGTCAGATGACACACAGAAACAGAAAATGACCATTAAAGCAGTTCATTCAGGACTGCCTATAATCAGCGAGGAAGCTCTGAAGGGGTTCAGAGAAGAGACACAGGAAAGTCTTCTGACATCCAGAGAACGTGATATTCTTGAACTTGTCGCCAACGGGTTCTCCAACAGAGAGATTGCCGAACGGCTCTTCCTCGGTGAAGGTACTGTTCGAAACACACTTTCCGTGATTCTTGAAAAACTTCAGCTGAGGGACAGGACCCAAGTAGCGATCTATTACTGGCAGACAAAGACTGGACACATAAATCAGTGAGAGAATACCTCCTTAGATAGCGAACATTTCTTTCGTAATTCCAGTAAATTATACGTTAAAGGGTTAACGAATTTAAAAAATAAGGGTAAAGACCTTAAAATATCAGCTGGTCATAGAAGTTACTTTATTTATTAAAGTGATATTTTCATGGAAAGATCAAAATACGAACATATGATGCCTGTTGTGCTTTAGATTATTATTCTGTAATCGTTATATCTCACGTAATCTTAAGTGAAATGTACTGATTTAAAATTATCCTTAGAAGTTGTTTCGAAACAATTTACGGCAGGTTTTCCCTGTGTTAATCTTTTTTCATTAATGAAAAAAACAGATGAAAAGGAAGAGGTGCCAGACATGAGAAAAGATCTGATCTACACGTTTAAGAAAGAGGACCTGAATAAAGAGAATTTAATACAGAAACTGAAGGAGCATCCTGAAATCCGATTTGTCTCCCTGGCTGCAGTGGATCTCATCGGCCATGAAACAGATACCAAAATACCGGCCAGTCTGTTCATTGACAACATAGAAACCTATCTGCACGGATTTGCCGCTCAGACTGACGGATCTTCTGTATTCCTTCCGAAAATCGCCACACTCAACAATGCCAAAGTGGATATGAAAGCAGATACTGATGTGTGCTGGTTTGTCGAGTATAACGTTGATCTGAAAGATGCTGAGACGGAAAAACCTGTAGGAACCCTGAAAATCCCTTGCTATCTCTATCATGACGGCATTCCTGTGGACTCTAGACATATTCTTACAGAAGCTGAGAAGAGTTTCACTGAGAATCTGCTCAAAGCATTCAGAGAGAGTGAAAACCTGAAGAGAGAATTCGGTTTCTCTGCAGATGATATCGATAAAGTGGAAATCACTTCAGCAACAGAGCTCGAATTCTGGGTGAAGTCACCCAGTGCATCTTCTGATATTGACGCGCTCAGCACGTCACAGGAACTGAAGGAACAGTACTGGAGCAAAACCAGAGGAGCCGTGAGAAGTGCTGTGGAGGAAACTCTGATTCTTATGGAACTCTATGGCATCGAACCTGAAATGGGGCATAAGGAAGTTGGCGGAGTCAGAGCGAAGCTGAATGACGACGGAAGATTTGAAGGGGTCCTTGAACAGCTGGAGATCGACTGGAAGTATTCAAGCCCTAAGCAGACAGGTGATTATGAGCTATTTGTGAGAAATCTTGTCAGAGAAGTCTTTATCCGATACAGACTGGAGGTCACTTTCCTTGCGAAGCCTCTGGACAGGATTGCAGGAAGCGGCGAACATACCCATATCAGCGCGCTGGTGAAGCTTAAAGACGGAAGACGCGTCAATCTTTTCAACACCACACAGAAGGATTTCATGAGCTCAATCGGTTATGGTTCGCTCATGGGCATCCTGAAAAACTATGAAGTGATCAATCCGTTCGTCACTTCTTCAAATGAGGCATTCAAGAGACTGAAGAAAGGTTATGAAGCGCCGATCTCCATCGTATCTTCACTGGGTTATCAGCCGGATATTCCTTCACGTAACCGTACAATTCTTATCGGTCTCATCAGAGATGAGAACAGTCCGATGGCGACAAGATTTGAACTGAGAGCACCGAATCCTCATACCAATACCTTCCTCTGCATATCATCGCTTCTTATGGCCATGACTGACGGTATAGAGTATGCCAAAGACAGATCCTGTGCAGAGCTTCTGAAAGAGCTGTCAAAGGAACCTGGTGATGATGCGGAATACCTTGAAAAGGAAAGGGCTTACAGGACAGAAAAGGATGTCTATGACGATTTCAGTGATGAGGACAGAGAAAGATTTTTTGGAATCGCACCCGAAACTGTCTATGAAAATATTCGGGCATTTTCACAGTATCCTGAAAAGGTGGCGGTTCTGAAAAGAGACGACGTATTCAGCGAAAAAATCATTGACAGCTATGAAGACGGACTTCTTTATAAATGGTATACAGAAATCGACCACAGAATCATTCCGAATTTTGTCAGCGAAATCAGAAGCTTCAAGAAGTTTCATAAAGACGGAGAATTTCTGGATGACCGCGCAAACTGGGATAAAGTGGAGAGACTGAAAATCGCCCTGATGAAAAACACAGACAAAGGCAAAGGAATTTTCAACTATATGAGACATGCCATTCTGAAGCATGATTAT
The DNA here is from genome assembly GCF_032054185.1 of Proteiniclasticum sp. Classification (NCBI taxonomy): domain Bacteria; kingdom Bacillati; phylum Bacillota; class Clostridia; order Eubacteriales; family Clostridiaceae; genus Proteiniclasticum; species Proteiniclasticum sp. The sequence continues at coordinate 53,983 of NZ_DAMBTF010000006.1, read as the reverse complement.
GATACTTTGAGCGATTCTCAGAAGCTGATGTATGAAAAGATGAATGAGCTGAGACTGGCTTACAAGGAGTACAAGAATAATCTTCTGGATCTCCTCTAAGAGCAGAAAAAGGCAGGAACTGAGTGAATCTTCAGTTCCTGCCTTTTAAACTGATGAAATAACGTGGAGTTAACAAAAGCGGTAAGGTTATTTGATATACTGAAAGAAAAAAAGGAATGATCATATTGAAACCGAAAGTTGCATTTGTATGTGTACATAATTCATGTCGAAGTCAGATGGCGGAGGCGTTGGGAAAGGCTTTAGCTCAGGAAGTATTTGAGTCCTACTCGGCAGGAACGGAAACAAAACCGCAGATCAATCAGGATGCCGTAAGAATAATCAAAGAAAAATATGGTATCGATATGGAAGATTCACAGTATTCCAAACTTATCGCTGAACTGCCTGAGGAGATTGATATCGTGGTGACTATGGGATGTAATGTGGAATGTCCCAATCTTCCCTCAAAGCATCGGGAAGACTGGGGTCTGGATGATCCTTCGGGAAAACCGGATGAGGCATTTCATATGATAGCAGATCTGATAAAAGAAAAAATTATTGATCTGAAAGAGAGAATAGAATCTGGAGAAATCAGTCTTTAAGTTTTCTCAGTATCCAGAATATTAAAGCCCCAGATAAGGCAGCCTAGAATAACTGCCGGTCTGGGGCTTTATCTGACTTCTGGAGACAACGATATCAGCAATCCAATTACCGTTAAGTCTTGGTAATCTGAAGGATTACTCCTGTGCACCGAGGAAAAATGACATTGTTAAATTTTGACATATCCTCGGGGATTAACTATAATATTCTTATGGTTCAAAAAGATTGCATGCAATCAAATAATATGTCAAAGGATGAGCGTAATGGTTAAATATAGATTGAAGATTACAGATATAGTTGACGAGGTTGAAGGAACGAGAACATACTACATGAATATGCCTGAAGATTTCATATGGGATGAAGGTTCTCATGCACATATCGGGCTAGCGGGATTTGATGAAGGGGAAACTCCTGTTAAAGAATGGATAAGACATATGTCCATCATGACATTGCCTGATGAAAATAAGATCGGATTCACCACAAGAAAGCGAGCAAACTGTTCAGAATTCAAGGAGAAACTGTTCCAGTCTGAAATCGGAGATGAAATTGTCGTATTCAAGCCGGGATCCAGGATGACATTAAGAAGAGAAGACCGTCCTGTCGTTCTCCTATCTATGGGTGTCGGTATTGCCACAATGAGACCGCTGGTTCTGGCATACAGCAAAAACAGCCAGGGAATTCCGATGATGATGAATGTCAATGTGGATGCCACTGGTGATTTTCTTTACAGAAAAGATCTGGATCATATGGTCTGCGACTGCTACAGCAATCTCTGGTTGGATGGCAGAGATAAACTCCATGATTTCATCGAAGAACTGAATTATGGGGATAAGCCGATATTTTACATTGTGGGCAGTGATCCTTTCTTAATTGATCTGATCCATAGATTGAGGAGTAAAGGTGTGGAGCAGACGGATATGCTCATCGATAAAAAGCCGGAATTTATTTCCAGGTTTCTCATGGTCAGTCCGAAGGAATTCGATGTCATTCTTTAAGAAGAACAGATAGATATTATTTAATGATGATGGAAGTGTGCTAAAGGAAACAGTTTTTTGCTGTTTCTTTTTTTATGAATCAGACAAAATGAGCTGATGGATTAACATAAGATACGATATAATGAATAAGATGAAAGATGAAAGATGAAAGATGAAAGATGAAAGATGAAAGATGAAAGATGAAAGATAATATGACTGGCTTTAGAAAGAATGGGGATAATGCAGCGAAATGTCAGGTCAAAGGTAATATGGAGGCGAAAATGAATTTTGTTTATGGAAAAAATCACTTTACAGATATAAGAAGAGCTCAGGAGAACTGTTATTTACTGACCAACCGTAAGGGTGGCTACTCATCATTAAGTATGGCGGGCTCATCTTCAAGAAATGAACATGTGCTTTTTATGGCAGCTGTGAAGGCGCCTAATCAGTGGGTACAGTACATCGGGAATATTGAAGAAATCATCAGGACCAGACAGGGTGAAATCAGCCTTGCGGCACAGGAATATGTGGGATACACCAGGAATCAGGAGGGGTTCAGATATCTTAATGCTTTCTCATTCGAATACTTTCCCAGATGGTCTTACCTTGCAGGTGGAGTATCTATAGAAAAAACAGTCATAATGAAGTATGAGGAGAATCTTGTTCTGGTGGATTATGTCTTTGAGAATCATAATGATCATGATGCTGAGATTTCTCTTAAGCCATGGATGAGGTTTACACCAAAAGGAATTATGCCGAAAGAGGGGAAGGCTTTTAATATTACCGAGGATACGATATACAGCGACGATTTAGCGCTTTTCTACAGAACGGATGGTATATTGACTTTGGATGCGGAAATCTGGAAAGAAGACCAGTATTTTGAGGACGATGCAAAAGATGCTAGAGATGCGGTGGGAAGTGTTTTTTCCAATCATAGGTATGATTACAGACTGGCAGCCGGTGAGAGGAGAAGAGCACATGTCATTTACAGTCTGAATTCTATTGAGGAAACTCCAGATGAGATTATTTTTTATGAGTCTGAACGAAAAGAGCAGATCATCAAGTCTTCAATGATGACATCAGACATTGGCAGGACGCTTTCGCTGTCTGCTGACGCATTTGTTGTGGACCGTGAGTCCACAGGAGGAAGGACCATCATTGCAGGATATCCTTTCTTTGGAGACTGGGGTAGGGACACGATGATTGCAGTCATGGGCTGCTGCATCGCAGCAGGGCGGAAGGAAGATACTGAAAATATCTTCAGAAGCTTTATGAAATATATGAAAAATGGAATAATGCCCAATATGTTTCCTGAAGGTGATGAGAAGCCGATGTATAACACTGTTGATGCATCACTGCTTTTCATTTACGCGGTGTATGAATACTATAATGAGTTCAAGGATTTTTCATTTGTTCTGGAAGCTATGCCAGCGATGGAAGAGATCATTGAGTTTTATAAGAGAGGGACAGATTTTCACATTCGAATGGATGAGGATTCTCTGATTTCTGCCGGAAGCGGTCTTGAACAGGTTACCTGGATGGATGTGAGAATCAATGATGTGCTGCCCACACCAAGACATGGAAAACCTGTGGAAATTAATGCTTACTGGTATAATGATCTGATGATCATCGCTTACTTCAAAAATCTCAGTGGTCAGGAGGGAACTCCGTACCTGAAGCTGGCTGAAAAGGTGAAAACCTCTTTTCTAGCGGAATTCTGGAATGAGAAAGAAAACTGTCTGAAAGACCTGGTATCCGGATGTGAAACGGACAATCAGGTCAGATGTAATCAGATATGGGCGGTATCCGTCCCGTTCGGTATGCTGGACCGTGATAAAGAAAGAAGTGTTGTGAATAAGGTGTATCGGGAGCTCTATACCCCGTATGGTCTACGGTCCTTATCTCCAGATGACAAGGAATACAGAGGGTTTTATGGAGGTTCTCTTTGGGACAGAGACACTGCATACCATCAGGGAACTGTCTGGGGATTCCCTCTGGGCGGATATTACCTTGCTTATCTCAAAATAAATGATTATAGTCCAGATGCTAAGAGAAAAGTCATTGATCAGATCGGACAGATTGAAGGCACAATGCGTGAAGGATGTATCGGTCAGATCGCCGAAATCTTCGACGGTGATCATCCAAGAACTTCCAAAGGATGTTTTGCTCAGGCATGGAGTGTGGGTGAAGTACTTCGTGCATTGAAGAAAGCGGAAGAATAAAACGCATAAATATTCAATAGTCTTCAAGCTTATTTTATAATAACGTATAAATCTACGATAATTAACGATAAATGGAGATAAATATACAGAAATTGAGAGAATGGAGCATAATTGACTAATTCAGGGGTTTAAATTATCAGCAAATTCTGTTAATATAAAGATGAGCTCCAAGGAATACCTAAAATTAAAATCTTTTGGAAGCTATATTCAGAAACACAACATAATATGTAAACTGATTACTGTAGACCAAAATCTGCTATACCTGAGAAGAGAATGAGAAAATCGAATTACCATAAGTCCAAAACATTGAAGATATATACACACAGAAAAATCTAGGTGCCTATAAACAGAGATGAAAATACGACTATAGTAAACAATTAGTAACTAGTACCTTAGCAGAAGAAGTAATCCAGTCACTTGAATATTATGGGAAACAAAGAAATAGTGGAAACGAGACAGAGATTGATGAAGGTTCGTTGGAGCTTTTCATTTACACAAAGAAGAGGCCGTCTTTTAGATGGCCTCTTTTCAGTCTTTTTTATATTCTATGATGTCTCTAAAGTTCCTGTACTTTTCTTTGTAATCAAGGCCGTAACCCACAACAAAAACGTCGGGCATCACAAAGCAGGTATGATGTACTTCTAAATTCAGGAGTCTCTTTGCTGGATTATCGAGCAGTGAGCAGACCCTAAGGGTTTTCGGCTTGAAAGATTCCAGATGCTGCAGGACATATCCCAAGGTGAGACCTGTTCCAATGACATCCTCAATGAGCAGGACATGACGTCCTGTTACGTTGAGATCCAGATCTTTGATGAAGGTGATGGTCCTTTGTCTCGTTTCTTCTTTACGCACGCCGATGGAGAGGAAATCCATCTCAAGTGGCATGGTCAGGCGCCTTGTAAGATCAGTAAGAAAAAAGATGGATCCTTTTAAAATGCTGATCACCACAAGCTCTTCGCTGCCATAGTGCTGATTGATCTCTTCTGCAACATTAGTTACACGTGATTGAATTTCTTCTTCAGTATAGAGGATTTTTCCCAGTCCATTCATTATTATTCTCCCCATTCCGCAAATCTTCTGATCAGATTATGATAATCATTTTTATAGACAATGCTGATATTTGTTTTCGGATAGAGCTTCTTCAGAAGTTCCATCTTCTTTTTTTTCGTGGATGTATATTTCTGATTCATTATGGTCAGTTCAATATAGGTATCGAATCTGGGCAGATAGAAGTCAGGGGAGAAAGCCTGGGTGATATTTCCGTCGGAATCCCATTTAAGAGGGAAAGTTCTTGGTTCATAGTCCCATTCGAGGTTATACATGTCGAGTACTTTGGCAAACTCCTCTTCTGATTCGTTTTTAAAGATGATCGAGGTGCGCTTTTTTTCCTCATTTACTTCAGGAGGGAGATCATAGGACTTCTGGCTGCCCATAAAGGAGGTGAGAAGTTCCACACAGGATTCAGAGCTCAGGGTATCGGTATTTATAGTGAGCTGGTAGAGACTCGGATCTGTCCAGTCTCTGCCATAGATCATCTGAATATATCTTCTGTGACGCCTGTCAGTACTTTCTATGATTTTCTCCGCATCGCTTTCTGTGAGATTTGCCTGACTCACAAGACGTGCGATCTGTCTGCTGAGGGAACCGATGATTTTAACATGCAGTGCATCTGGATGATCCTGAAATATGACCTGTGCACCCAGTCCGCTGATTACAGCTGAACGCTCAGTGACCAGATCCAAAAGCTTCTTTTCAAGGAACGCCTGAAACGTGATTCCCGTGGATGATTTTCTCAGGAAATATCCGGGGCTTTCTGTAAGCATATGGAGTTCATGCCTGTCTGCGATTTCAGGAAACCAGTTTTTTAAGACAAAATCTCTGGTGATATGGATCATGCCGCACCTTTCTGCGAGAAGCTTTGCGATATCGTCTCCCATACTACCTGCCTGTCTTGAAATCGTAATGAATTTCAATATCATCACCGCCTGTAATTTCTGTGGTTTTACTCCATTTTAGCATGAATACCATTCATTTAGATAAGGAACATTATTTTCATAAAGATAAAAACCTGATGGAAAAAAATCCATCAGGTTTCATTAAATCAGTTATTATGTAAATCAGTATTCTTTCCCTGCTTGCTGATAAACTCAATGCCCATAGCCCGTTCAGGGGTGTAAACCGAGCAGTCTGTACTGCATGCAGAGCATGTCGTGCAGTCGGCGGCTTTTGTGGCTTTTATTTTCTTTACCAGGAAATAGACAGCTGCAGCCACTATGGCAATGGTAATTACGATTTCCATTTCAACCTCCTATAGGATAAACGATCCGATCTGATAGATAAGGAATGAAGTGATCCATGCCACTGCAAAATAGAAGAAAGAACTTGCTGCGGCGAATTTTCCGCCATATTCCTTCTTTATGGTCGCAATTACTGCAACACATGGTGTGTAAAGCAGAACGAAGACCAGAAAGCTTATCGCAGTCAGCTGAGTGAAAATGGTAGGGAGGATAGCTGCGAGATCACCACCGTAGATGACACCCATAGTGGATAGAACCACTTCTTTAGCCATGATACCTGTGACAAGAGCTACAGCCGCTTCCCATGTACCGAAACCAAGCGGTGCGAAAACCGGAGCCATAACTGAACCGATGGATGCAAGCAAGCTGCTGCTCATATCGGTTAGCCCGTTCATATTGAAGTTTGAAAGGAACCAGACCAGCACAGATAATGAGAAAATAATCGTAGAAGCTTTTTTGATGAATCCTTTACCCTTGTCCCATGTGCTGTTTACAACAAGGCTCATGGATGGGATCTTGTATTCTGGAAGCTCTATGATAAAGGGTTCTTCATCCTTCTTGAATATGGTGTTTTTGAAAACAAGTCCGATGAGAATGGCCATGATGATGCCTAAAAGATAGAGGGACATCACGACGATTTCGGCATTGTTTCTGAAGAAAATCGTTCCAAAGAGGATGAATACCGGAAGCCTTGCGTTGCAGGACATAAAAGGTGCAAGCAGAGCAGTGAGCTTTCTGTCTTTTTCACTTTCAAGAGTTCTTGCGGACATGATGGCAGGGACGGTGCATCCAAATCCCATTAGCATGGGAATGAATGCTTTACCCGACAGTCCGATTTTTCTCATGAGCTTATCCATGATCAGTGCCCCTCTAGCCATATATCCGGAATCTTCCAGTATGGAGATGGCTGCGAACATGACCATGATGATGGGAAGGAATACAAGGATTGCCCCTACACCGCCGATGATTCCGTCCACAATGAGCGAATGGAACCATGGGCTGCTCTGAGAAAGAAGATTGGAGACGAAATCGGATATGCCGGTCAGTACATATGCATCCAGAAGATCGGATAAAGGTGCGCCCAGCCATGAGAAAGTGAGCTTGAATACGCCATAGATCATCAGGATGAATATGGGATATGCAAGAAGAGGGTTCAGTACCACTTTATCGATCTTTCGGGTCATGGATTGGGACTCTTTAACCAGTTTCGCGGTTTTCAGCAGTACCTTATTGATTTCCTCGTATGCGACTTTTTCATTTTCATAATCCTTCAGTTTTGGAATCAGGATGTTCTCTTTTTTCAGAAGAGCTTCTTTCAGCTCTTCAATGCCTTGCCCTTTTGTCGCCATGATGGGAATCACTGTAATTCCGAGTTCTTCTTCAAGTGTCTGAGTATTTATATCAAGACCTTTAAGGTCTGCAATGTCGAGCATATTCATCGCAATGATGATTGGAATATTATATTTCAGAATCTGAGTGGTGAGGTAGAGGTTTCTTTCCAGATTCGATGCATCCACGATATTTAAAATCAGATCGGGCTTGCCGTTTTCCAGGAAGTCTTTTGAAACCTTCTCCTCATTAGAATAGGTATCTAATGCGTAGATACCTGGGAGATCGGTTATTTTAATGTCATTATGGTAACCTTCTTTTTTCTCCACAGTTACTCCAGGCCAGTTTCCGACATATTGATTGGAGCCTGTCAGAAGATTGAAGAGTGTGGTTTTTCCCACATTAGGGTTACCGATCAGTGCAATATTTTTCATTAGAATATGGCCTCCACGAGTATGTTTCCGGCATCTTTCTTCCTGATAGCCATGTTTGAACCTCTAAGTGAAAGCACGATAGGGTCACCAAGGGGAGCTCTGTTTACGACTTCGATCTGACAACCTTCTGTACAACCAAGGGCAGATAATCTTTTAACAAGCTTTTCATCGCCAAAAACATTCTGCACAAATGCCTTTTCGCCCAGCTTTAAATCATTAACGCACATAATTTACACCGTCCTTATTGAAAATCATTATCAATTACATTCATATTATATTACTTTGAACGTTGTGCGTCAATATGTATTCTCATTGTCTTTTTATTAACAGATGGAAAATCTATGGATACCATAAAAGATGGGTTATAATGTAATAAAAGAGGATAAATATGATATTATTTATTTTATAGTTATTATTATTCAGGCGTTTTTATTGAAAGTATTGTATTTTGGATGGAGGTTTATTATGGCGATCAAGGCTGTCGTTTTTGACCTGGATGGTGTTCTGGTCGACACGGACAGATTTCATTACCAGGCGTGGAAAAGAATCTTAGGGGAACTGGGAAAAGAATTTACACAGGAAGACAACGAGCAGATTAAAGGCGTGGCTCGTCTGAAATCTCTGGAAATCCTTCTAAAAATGAAAGATATCGATATGAGTGAAGTGGAAAAGATGAGGGTTCTTCGAAAGAAGAACAACTGGTATCTTGAATATGTCACTGAGGTTGACAGAGAATCCATACTTCCAGGAGTGGAGGAGTTTCTGGAACTGCTGAAATTCAACGGTTACAGAACTGCAATCGCCTCGACAAGTGACAATACATCAATCATTCTCGAACTCACTGGTCTGAAGAAGTATTTTGATGTGGTGATCGACGGATATCAGGTAAAGTCGCCCAAACCGAATCCGGAAGTGTATCTTGTCAGTGCCATGGCGCTTAATCTGGAACCCAATGAATGTGCAGTATTTGAAGACAGCAGAGCAGGTGTTCTGGCTGCAAAACGCGCAGGTATGCATGTGGTTGCAGTGAGTGAGAGGCCCATAGGTGTCGCCGACAAGTGGATTAGAAGTCTTGAAAATCTGGACATGGATGTTCTCAAATTCTCGAGCAGATAAGAGGAGGTAATGATATGCAGACAGCAGCTTTTTTTGACATCGATGGAACGCTTTATCGAGAAGTGTTCATGAAGGAACTTTTCAAAAGAATGATCAGAAGTGAAATCATAAAAGAGGAAGAGTGGTTTAAACAGGTCAAGCCATATTATGATCAGTATGACCGAAGAGTAGGTTCCTATGATGACTACCTGATCAAGATGGCGAACATCTATACGGTGGCTATAACAGGATTCCATCGCAGTTTCATCGAACATATCATACATAATGTCGTGAGAGATATGGGACTTAGGAACTATCTGTTTACACGTAACCGGATTAAATGGCATAAGGATGAGGGACATAAGGTGATCACCATATCCGGAAGTCCAATAGAACTTGTGAAGGAAATGGCTAAACTACATGATTTTGACGATTATAGAGGTTCTGTCTATCCTACGGATGATCAGGAACGCTACACCGGTGAGGTCATACCTATGTGGGACAGTAAATCCAAGCAGAATGCGATTTTTGAAATGAAAGAAAAATATGACATCGATCTTGATGCTTCCTATGCCTATGGCGATACAGCAGGTGATTTCACCATGTTCAAACTGGTGGGACATCCTGTGCTTGTAAATCCGACAAGGGAACTCATAAACCTCGTGCTGAGTGATCCTGATGTGAGAAAGAAGGCGGAAGTGGCGGTGGAAAGAAAAGATGTGATTTACCGGGTCAGAATAGATGATCTGGATCTGGATAAATGAAAGGAGGGATGAAAAATGCTGATTCTGAACGAAAACATACCAGCACTGATCAACAGTGAAGAAAGTACCTTGAAATATAAAGGCAAGGATATCATAAGTGATTCGATTTTCTTTGATCTTGAACATTATCTGTATAAAGAACCGATTGCCATTGGTGTATTTGGTGCTGCAATCTATCATCAGGATGAAAAGGTCATCAAGACAACACAGTATATGATCGAAAACAAGAAGGATGCAAGAGTGATTCTCAATATGACCAAAGAGTATTTCACAGCGATGAAAAAAAGCGGAAAGAAGTATCTTGTGACTTTTTCAGGAAACAATGATTTTCTGGTGGTCAGTCACCTGTTCAGAAAGTTTGAGATAGACTATGATTTCAATGAAGAGTTTGAACTTGTGGATATCCAGAAAGAATATGAAACTAAATTCAAGAAGAATATCGGACTTAAAAATCTTGAGAAGCTTCATCAGATTGAAAGAGACGGTGAACTTATTTCGGGAATGACACTCGCAAAGACCTTTTCGAAAATCATCAAAGACCGAGGTTATATTGAGAGAATGCCAGCTGAAAAGATCACAAAGATTCTGAAATACAACGAACAGGATGTCGTGAATCTCTTTAACATCATGAATCACTGGGAAGCTGTGACTATCGACGATGTCATGGTGCTCGAAGAGAAACTTCTGAAAGAAAAGCTTGAAAAACTTGAAATGAAACGGCTGCTTCAGGAAGAGCTGGACAGGAACAGCGAAAATCAGATCCAGATGGATGACATGGCAGGAGAACTCAGTTAGAACTTAATATGCTTCTATACAAAGAAGGCATTATAAAACCTGCATGTAATAGTGCAGGTTTTATAATGCGGAAAATCGAAAGACATTGTCTATGAAGGACCTTCCGTTATCACTCAAAATGAGTGATTGATAACCGGGGATCAATTGGATAAAATGGTTATAGACACTAATCATAAAAGCATCTCATGGGATTTCAGAAAGACAGATTACTGATGACCATGATGAGAACAAATAATCAGAAGGATATGGACATATGGTCCAAAGGTGAAGTTCATGGGATTTAATTTCAGAAAAAGAATCAGACTTGGAAAACTGTTCAATCTGAACATCGGGAAATCTGGTGCCAGCATTTCATTTGGAGGGAAAGGATTCAGGCAAAGCATCAGTACCCGCGGGAATGCAAGGACGACCTTCAGTATACCCGGAACAGGTCTTTCCTACAGCAAGACAGTGAGTGCAAAAAAACTGCTTAAGAAGGGCGCAAACCGATCCGTATTCGACACCAGTAAAGCATCAGCTGACCCTGAAGCTGAAGTCAGCGAATATGAGAACGATATTGCACTGATTACCACACTGCATCATTTTGAAGACTATCCAAGTGGTATAGACTGGAATGAAGTGAAGAATGAAGATGCTCCTTTTGCTATAGGCGAGACAGGTCCGAATACAGAAGAGGCTCTATCTCTGATCGATAAAAACAAACCTGGTCTGTTTAAACGGATAATTGCAAAAAGTGCATTTAAAGAAGAATCGGAGAAAATTCTGGAAGAAGCCAGAAAGATGGATGATGAACTTTACAAAGCATGGGAGAACAATAAACAGATTGCCGATCGTATTCTCACAAATGACAGGGAAAGTTATCTGGAGGCGCTTGAAGATATCAAGATAAGTGAAGAACTTGGCTACTATATAAGAAGCATGGATTTCAGCTACACGGATGACGATTCGTTGAATGTGGAATTGTCCCTTAGTATCGACGACTTCATTCCGGTTGAGTATAAAACGCTGACGCCCACCGGACGATTATCGGTGAAGAAGTATACCAAAACTGATTATTATGAAATTGCAAACCAGTTTGTTTCCGGTCTTGTGCTTAGACTGTCCAGAAATCTTTTCAATCTGCTGCCCATTGAGGATGTTTTAGTCAATGTATGGGAGAGTGAAGAGAATAAATACAGCCATGTGGAAGAAAAGAGAAGAATTCTTTCTATTCTTGTGGACAGAGAAGCGTTTGAAAAGATCAGAATGGAAGAGGTTAACCCCTTCGATGCTCTGGAATATTTCAGGCATGAGGTGAGATTTGTCAGAACAAGAGGATTCAATGAGGTAGGAGAGCTTTCAAAATAATTCTCCTTTATTTCTGTCTGGTGAGTCCGTACGGCCATGATGCCAAATTCAGACTCAGAGACTCGGACTGGTAAGACAGGTCATAATTTGAAAATGAGGCGCTAGTGGGCGTCTCTTTTTAAAGTCATGAATATGATGTGAATTCACTTCACACGTCTTAATGCTGATTTAATCTGAGCGGGATACAATAGGAGAATATTGAATCAGTGGTCATTTAAATGAACCGGAAAATGGGAGTAATTTGAAGATAATCAAAGGAAAAAACAGCTATTTTACGTTAATGATGAAGTTGGGTGCAATTAGGTTATCATAGGGTATTTACAAATAACATCTGAGATGTTATTTTTATATCGTAGCTGTTAGCACTCAAAGAGTGCGAGTGCTAATAAAGAGGTGAAAAGAAATGTCAAATGAGATGGATAGGAGAAAACTGGATATTCTAAAGGCGATTGTCACGGACTATATCATGACCGGTGAACCCGTCGGATCCAGAACGCTGGAGAAAAAATATAAATTAGGAATCAGCTCCGCGACCATCAGAAACGAGATGGCAGATCTTGAAGAACTTGGGTATCTTGATCAGCTTCACTCATCTTCAGGAAGGATTCCAAGCGCAAAAGGATACAGGATGTACATCGACAAGCTGATGACACTTGAATCGCTGAGTGCTGAAGAAGCTCAATTTATTGAAGATAAGATCATCACCATGGCAGCCTTTGAAATTGACAAAATCATGAAACAGACAGCGATGATGCTATCAGAGCTGACTAATCTTGCAGTCGTTGCAAAGAAGCCGAATTTTTCAAAAGCACATGTCAAAAACATCCAGCTGATACAGGTGGAGGTTAATACCATCCTGGCTGTGATCATGGTAGATCATGGGACAATCACCCACAAACTGATCAAACTGAATCACACCCCGGAACCTGAGGTTCTGACGAATATCTGTAACCTTCTCAATCTGAAGCTGAAGGGTATGAGTATTGAAGACATCAATCTTCATATCGTGAACAGTCTAAAGAATGATCTTGAAGGGTATGATGAGCTGTTTCTCTCCATTTTGTCAGCAGTATATGACAGTCTGAATGAAGAAGCCAACGAAGATCAGTATTTTGTGGATGGAACATCCAAGATTCTGAATTATCCCGAGTTTTCGGACATCAGTAAGATGAAGGACTTTTTAGGGCTACTAGAACAGCCTGAACTGCTTTTTCATGATCTGGAACATTCAGATTCAAGGGATGAGATGGTCATCACTTTAGGTGATGAATTAAGTCTGCCCGAGGCCAAAGACTTTACGATTATCACTACCAGTTACAAGATCAATGACGAGAATATGGGAACGATCAATCTGATCGGACCGAGACGTCTTGATTATTCAAAGGTAGTGTCTATCATAAACAACGTAAAAAAAGAGCTTTCTAAAAAGCTCAACGAGGAGGATGTAAATGACGGAGGATAAGAACAAAGATCTCGATGACGCCTTGAAAAAGGAAGAAGAGCAGCAGGAACCCGTTGGAAATGATGCGGAGATAAGCGAAGAGGTTTTTGAAGGAGATTCTGCAGAGGCTGAGACAGATGAGGTCAAGAATGAAGACCAGGCAGAAAACACGATCGATATGAAAGAACTGTTCAGAAAGAAAAAAGAAATGCTCGACAGTATAAGAAAGCTTGAAAATGAAAATCAGGCGCTGAAAGACAGACTGGCCAGGATCAGTGCAGAATATGACAACTACAGAAAAAGAACACAGAAGGAAAAAGAAGGTATCTATTCAGACAGCATAGTAGAAGTGGTCAAAGAACTTCTCCCTGTTCTGGACAATCTTGAAGCATCACTTCAGGTTGAAGCAAAGGATGTAGAGTCCATAAGAAAGGGTGTCACAATGACTCGTACCCAGTTCATGGATGCGCTTGAAAAGCTGAACGTCAAAGCGATTGATACAGAAATGCCTTTTGATCCGAACTTCCACGATGCGGTAATGCATGTGGATGATCCGGCCCTCGGAGAAAAGGAAATCGTACAGGTTTTTCTAAAGGGATATCAGAGAGATGAAAAAATAATCAGATATAGCGTAGTAAAAGTCGCAAATTAGGAGGAATATTAAAATGGCAAAAGTAATCGGTATAGACCTTGGTACAACAAACTCAGTAGTCGCAGTTATGGAAGGTGGAGATCCAGTCATCATCACCAGTTCAGAAGGTGGAAGAACAACACCATCAGTCGTATCTTTCCAGGCTAATGGAGAAAGACTGGTAGGGCAGGTAGCAAAGAGACAGGCAATCACAAACCCTGACAGAACCATCGCTTCTGCGAAGAGACATATGGGAACAGATAAGAAGTATCACATTGATGGAAAAGATTATTCACCACAGGAAATTTCAGCAATGGTTCTTGGAAAGCTGAAAGCAGACGCTGAATCCTACCTGGGTGAAAAGGTGACACAGGCTGTCATCACAGTTCCTGCATACTTCAATGACTCACAGAGACAGGCTACAAAGGATGCAGGAAGAATCGCGGGGCTTGAAGTCCTTAGAATCATCAACGAGCCTACTGCCGCATCACTTGCTTATGGTCTGGATAAGACTGATGAAGCACATAAGATTCTTGTATTTGACCTTGGAGGCGGTACATTTGACGTATCCATCCTTGATCTTGGAGATGGCGTATTTGAAGTGCTCTCCACAAACGGAAATACAAAGCTAGGTGGAGACGACTTTGATGACAGAGTCATGAACTACATCGCTGAGGAATTCAAGAAGAACAACGGAATCGATCTGAGATCAGACAAGATGGCTCTTCAGAGACTGAAGGAAGCTGCTGAAAAAGCTAAGGTTGAACTGTCCTCATCAACATCAACTTCAATCAACCTTCCATTCATCACTGCAGATGCAACAGGACCAAAGCACATCGATATGACACTGACAAGAGCAAAGTTCAATGAACTTACAGGCGACCTTGTGAAATCAACCATCGAACCGATGAAGAAGTCATTATCCGATGCCGGTCTTACCATGAATGATATCGATAAGGTTATCCTTGTAGGTGGTTCCACAAGAATCCCTGCAGTAATCGACGCCATCAAGGACTTTACAGGCAAAGAACCTTCAAAGGGTGTCAATGCAGATGAAGTTGTTGCTCTTGGTGCAGCAATCCAGGCTGGTGTACTGACAGGAGAAGTCAAGGATATCCTGCTTCTTGACGTAACACCTCTGACACTTGGTCTTGAAACATATGGTGGAGTATCCACTCCGATCATCGAAAGAAATACAACAATTCCTACAAAGAAGAGCCAGATCTTTACAACTGCCGCAGACGGACAGACATCTGTTGAAGTGCATGTTGTACAAGGTGAAAGACAGATGGCTGCCGACAACAAGACACTTGGAAGATTCACTCTTTCAGGAATCGCAGCGGCAAGAAGAGGAATTCCGCAGATCGAAGTGACATTCGACATCGATGCCAACGGTATCGTAAAGGTTACTGCTCTTGATAAGGCAACCAACAAGGAAGCCAATATCACAATCACCGCTTCAACAAACCTTTCAGATGATGAAATCGATAAGGCAGTAAAAGAAGCAGAGAGATTTGCAGAAGAAGACAAGAAGAAGAAGGAAGAAGTAGAAACAAGAAACAATGCTGACCAGACAATCTATCAGACTGAGAAGACTCTCGAAGAACTCAAGGAGAAAGTAAGCGAAGAAGATAAAGCTAAGGTTACAGAAAAGGTTGAAGTTCTGAAAAACATTAAGGATGGCACCGACATCGAAGCCATCAAGAAGGCAACTGAAGATCTGACAAACGAATTCTACAATGTTTCCTCCAAGATCTATCAGGCAGAAGCTGCACAGAATCAGGGTGCAGAAGACTTTAACGACGCCGGATCACAGGGACCACAGGGTGACAATGTCGTAGATGCTGATTTCAAGGTTGAGGATGACAAGGAATAAGGTTATAATACTAAAGGTGTTCAATAGGGATGGGCTCAAAAGCCCTTCCCTAATTGAAATTAATCCGTATTCTATGCCTTGACTGAAGGCAGTGCGAGATAATAGGTGGTGTAATAATGGCAAAAAGAGACTTATATGAAGTCCTAGGACTTCAGAAGGGTGCCGATGAAAAACAGATTAAGAGTGCTTTCAGAAAGCTTGCGATAAAATATCATCCTGATAAGAATCCAGGTGACAAGGAAGCTGAAGAAAAATTCAAGGAAATCAATGAAGCCTACCAGGTGCTTTCCGATCCTCAGAAGAAAGCCCAGTATGATCAGTTCGGAACCACAGACTTTAATGCCGGTGGTGCTGGGGCTGGGTATAGTGCTCAGGACTTCGGTGACTTCGGTGATATATTCGAATCCTTCTTCGGCGGCGGATTTGGCGGCGGAGGATCAAGAAGAAGAACTGGACCAAGGCGAGGAGCCGATATCGAATATCGTCTGGATCTTACTTTTGAAGAAGCCGTATTTGGTGCGGATAAGGATATCAGTGTAACGAGAACCGAGGACTGCGATGTATGCCACGGAACTGGAGCTAAAACAGAATCCAGACCGGAAACCTGTAAAACCTGTCATGGTTCAGGAACGGTAAGAGTACAGAGACAGACTCTCTTTGGAAATATGGTTCAGGAAGCAGTATGTCATACCTGTGGAGGCAGTGGTGAAATCATCACGGATCCTTGCGACAGCTGCAAAGGCAAAGGACAGGTCAGACAGAGAAGAAAGATCAGTGTCAAGGTACCTGCAGGCGTAGACACCGGTAACGTCATGCCGCTAAGAGGTCAAGGTGATAAAGGTGCAAAGGGTGGACCTCATGGAGATCTGCACGTTGTACTTAATGTGAAGCCACATAAATTCTTCATCAGAAAAGGTGACGATATCTATGTGGATACCCACATCAATATCGCAGAAGCGGCACTTGGCAAAGAAGTGAAGGTTCCTACAATTGATGGAGATGTATCCTATGATATTCCTGCCGGAACTCAGTCAGGAACACTTTTCAGACTGCGTGGTAAAGGCGTCACAATGGTCAACTCAAGAAGTGGATCCCGAGGCGATCAGTATGTCAATGTGATTGTGGATGTGCCTAAAAAACTGAACGATGCACAGAAAGAAGCACTGTATCAGTTTATGGAAGCTTCCGGACAGATTGTCAGCCGTGAGGGTACAGAAGAGAGAAAAGATAAGAAAGACAAAAAGAAATTCAATATTTTTAAATAGATAATGAAGACCTTGGCTGTAGGTGAGACTATAACCGGGGTCTTACTTTCTGTAATGATTTACTTTATTATTCACATCAGTGTATTATAATAAGGATTAATAAAGAGATGTGGTGTCTGCTTTAGTAATATTTGGTATTGCCTGGTGCATCCTCATGAGGTTCATGAATAATCTTTATGCATCTTAAGATGTACTCAGCAGCTGTTATAGGATTTGAATGTTCTGTCTGACCCATTATAAATAAATATGATTGGAGAAATAAGTTATGAGCACATGGAACGAAATCAAAATTGTTTTGAAAGAAGAGGATCTGGAGTATATACAGGGGGTTCTATATACCATGGATGTAAAAGGTGTCTCGATTGAAGACCCAAGTGATATCCTTGGCAGGGAACAGGGTCCTCTTACATGGGATTTTGCCGATATCAATATATTTGAGTACGGAAAAGACAAAGCGGTAGTAAAAGCGTATTTCAATATTGATGTGAATGTTGAAGAAATCATCCGTGAAATCCATGAAAAAATTGAAAATGCGAAAGCACTTGGTGTAGATTTCGGCAGCTACGAAATTTTCTCTGAAGAAGTAAATGAAAAGGACTGGGCTAATGAGTGGAAGAAATATTATAAGCCCATAAAAGTAGGAGAAAAGTTTGTTGTAAAACCCCTGTGGGAAGAATATGAAGCCAAGGGAGACGAGATAATCCTTCATATGGACCCCGGCATGGCTTTCGGAACAGGAACCCACGAAACCACAAGAATGTGTCTTGAAGCGATTGAAGACTATATGAAGCAGGACACCCGAGTATTTGATATCGGAACGGGATCAGGAATACTTGCTATCGGAGCATCAAAACTTGGCGCCAAGGATGTGGTCGGTGTCGATCTTGACATCGTTGCAGTTGACTCTGCTAAAGAGAATGTCGGATACAATAAGCTTGATAATGTTGAAATCCTTCATGGAAATCTGATGGATGTGGTTCACGGTACAGCGGATATCATCGTGGCAAACATTATTGCTGAGATCATTCTTGTACTCATTGATGATGTGAAGAAAATGATCAATGAGAATGGGGTATTCATTTCGTCAGGTATCATAAGAGAAAAGGAAGCGATGGTCACTCAGGCTCTTCTTGAAAAAGGATTCAGCATCATCGAAGTAAGAAGAGAGGGAGAGTGGGTCTGCATCGTATCAGAGGTGTCGCATGCATAAATTTTTCACGGATGAAATCGATGAGCTGTTTGCTTATATTTCCGGAGATGATCATAAGCATCTGTCCCGTGTGCTGAGACTTAGGGAAGGAGATACTGTCCTTGTCAACAATCTCCTGGGTACTGATTATCTTGGTATTATTGAACATATCGATAAAAACACGACCAGAATCGAACTTAAGAATAAAATGCTCGAGAATAATGAAAGTACAGTCGAAATCACACTTTACCAGGGCATGCCTAAGGCGGGCAAGATGGATCTTATCGTTCAGAAATCTACAGAGCTTGGTGTAAGCCGCATCGTGCCTGTCCTCACCGAAAGAGTGGTTGTGAAAAACAGTACTGAATTCAAAAAGCTGGATCGACTGAAGAGAATCGCAGTTGAGGCTGCGAAGCAGTCTAAAAGAAGTGTGATTCCAGTCATTGAGGAACCGATATCCTTTCAGGATATGCTGAAGGATATGAAAAAAAGTCAGATTCTGATTGTTCCCTATGAGAATCAGGAGAATTACGGTTTTGCTTTGCTCAAGAAAGAACTGGCTGAGATCCGGTCATGCGGGATTCTCATTGGTCCTGAAGGAGGATTTTCGGATGAGGAAATCAGAATTCTTGAAGGGCGAGGGGCAAAAATCGTGACGCTCGGTAAGAGGATACTCAGAACAGAGACAGCCGGGTTTACGGCTATTGCTTTAACTCAGCTGCTTTATGGAGATATGGGAGGAAAAATATAAATGAAAGTTGCATTTCAGACCCTTGGCTGCAGAGTAAACGTCTATGATACTGAAGCCATGATTGAAATGTTCAAGAAGGACGGATACGAACTGGTGGATTTTGAGGATTACGCAGATGTTTATGTCATCAATACCTGTACAGTAACGAATATGGGTGACAAGAAATCAAGACAGTTCATCAGTAGAGCGAAAAAAACGAATAAAAATGCCACTGTAGCTGTTGTGGGGTGCTATTCTCAGGTCAGCAAGGAGGATGTCATTGCAATTCCCGGAGTAGACGTCATCTTAGGGTCAAGAAACAAGAGTGACATTGTATTTCATGTCAATCAGTCAAGAGCTGAAAACAGACAGATTGTGCAGGTGACCGACAAACTCGTTCTCAGTTCTAAATTTGAAGACCTGGGGATTACAAGTTATGAAGGCAAAACCCGTGCATTTTTAAAGATTCAGGACGGGTGCAACCGCTTCTGTTCATACTGCATCATTCCTTATGCTAGAGGCGGAATATCCAGTAAAAAGCCGCAGAGCGTTCTTCGTGAAATCAGAAGGCTTGCTGATGACGGCTTTTCAGAAGTCATACTTTCTGGAATTCATATAGCTTCCTATGGACATGACCTGACAGAAAAACCTGATCTTCTGGACCTTCTTGAAGAAATTGAAGTTGTTGACGGAATAGAAAGAGTGCGAATCGGTTCCATTGAGCCCATGTTTTTTAAAGATGGGCGTATGGACAGGATTGTGAAGCTGAAAAAACTCTGTCCGCATTTTCATCTGTCCCTTCAGTCAGGAAGTCTGGAAACCTTAAAGAGAATGAATAGAAGATATTCACCTGAGGATTTTTCGGATGTGGTTGCAGAAATCAGGAACAGGTTGGAAGAACCGTCGATTACGACTGATGTGATTGTGGGTTTTCCAGGGGAAACAGCGGAAGAATTCCAGGAGACCTATGATTTTCTAGAGAAAATGAAACTGAATAAGGTGCATACCTTTAAGTACAGTCCAAGAAAGGGTACACCTGCATATCATATGACTGATCAGGTAAGTGGGACAGAGAAAAACAGACGCAGCAAAATGATTATGAAGCAGAGCGATGTCCATGAGAAGGCATTTCTTGAAAAGTATATCGGTAAAGTGTGCGAAGTGCTTTATGAGGAAGGTAGAGAAGGTGTTCACGCAGGATACACGCAAAACTATCTTAAGGTACGTGTCCTTTCTCAAGAAAATATTCAAGGAATGTATCTGAGGACAAGAATTACAGGGATGGATAAAACAGATCTTCTGGGTGAAATCATTAGCCTCTAAAAAGTAAATTTTCATATTCCTGACTATTGTATGTATTAAAGTGTATAATAATACTAATTAATAGTAGGAAAGGGGTGATAGTAATGGATTGTTTATTCTGCAGAATTGCTGCAGGCGAGATACCATCTACTAAGGTATATGAAGATGAAAATCTGTTTGCCTTCAGGGATATAGACCCTAAAGCACCCACCCATATCCTTCTGATTCCTAAAAAGCATATCCAGTCAGTCAATCAGATCGATGATGAGAACGTAAAGGTTGTTTCTGAGGCATATCTTGCACTCAAAAACATTGCGGTGCAGGAAGGAATCAATGAGACAGGTTATAGGATCGTTGTAAATACGCTGAAGGATGGCGGGCAGACCGTAGATCATCTTCATTTCCACTTATTGGGTGGAAGAAGTTTATCGTGGCCTCCAGGCTAAAAACATTGACTGATTAGTTTTTTTATACTATAATTGTCAGTGTGTTATTTTGACCCAAAGGCTGATATTTATATTTTTAACTAGCGGAGGGAGGGATAATGAATGTCAGAAATCAAAGTTGGAGAAAATGAGTCTCTAGAGAATGCTCTTAGACGATTTAAGAAGAAGTGTGCCAGATCAGGAATTCTTGGTGAAGTCAGAAAGAGAGAACATTATGAGAAGCCAAGTGTAAAGAAAAAGCTTAAATCAGAAGCTGCGAGAAAGAGAAAGTTCAAATAGTTCCTATTTAAGAAGGTGTGATCATGATGATCAAAGAACGAATTCAGTCTGACTGGAAGGATTCGCTGAAAAGCAAGGATAAAGAGAGAGCAAGTGTGCTGAGTATGGCAAAGTCTGCTATTCTTTATGCTGAGAAAGATGCAAAATCCACGTTGTCTGAAGACCAGATCATAGAAATTCTCGCCAGAGAAGTCAAAATGAGAAGAGATGCTGTAGCCGAGTTCGAAAAAGGAAACAGAAATGACCTAGTCGAACAAGGCAAATTCGAAATAGAAACTTTATTAAGTTATCTACCAAAGCAGTTAAAAGAAGATGAAATAATTGAATTGGTTGAGAATACAGCTAAAGAAATCGGTGCAAATAACATGAAAGACATGGGGAAACTCATGGCAGCACTCAAACCATTGACAACAGGCACAGCTGATGGAAAATTAGTGAGCAGTCTGGTGAAAAATTACTTAACGAAATAAAAATAGCTCATCTTGGTTCTTCGGATTCAGGATGAGTTTTTTTTCGTTGTATAGAAGTGAATTTTGTTATTGATAATAAAACTTCAATAAAGTAAGATAGACTTGTAAATACAAGGAGGCATTATGTGGAGAAAATATAAGTTGAATATTATTGCTCTTCTCATTGTAATTCTGGCAAGGATTCTTATAGTACCTGCTATTCTTCCCAGAGAATTCGGTGCGTATCCCAGAATCATGTCTTATCAGATCAGACGTGACTATCCCATGTATGAATTTGTCAATCTGAAAAATCTCAATACCGCTTCAGACCGATCTGGCTATACAATAGAAACTTTATTGTCTCTTGATTTACTTACACACAACAATCTGGATATCGAGAAAGCAAAAGCGGGAATTGATAGGGAGCTTGAATATCTAAATGTCCCTGCTGATTTCAGGAGCGATCTGCTGGTCTTAAGACTTGATGAAATCTATGAAACTTATAACAGACCTGTCAGACTGATTTCTATTCTTTATGAGGTTACCCTGATTATCATCATTTCGACTTTGTTCTATTATCTGCTTTACGTTTTGAATTACAGACGAAACCAGGAGAATTTGAAGCATATTGCAGCCGGAAATAAAATAAAATAATCATCAGCTGAAGAAATCAGGTTATAATGGAGTGTAGATTATAACCTGATTTTTTCGGACAAAGTTAATTATGGAGGTCAGATATGAAATATAAAGCGATGGTTATGGAAAAAACGGATAATGGAATTGAACTTAACGAGAGAAATATGGAATTTGTGGAACTTAAGGAAGAAGAAGTGCGTGTGAAAGTCGCCTACTCGGGTATTAATTATAAGGACAGACTGGCGATAGAACCTGCAACAAAAGTAATCAGGCAGTTTCCGATGGTTCCTGGGATAGATTTTTCCGGAGTGGTTACGGAGTCCCGATCCGATGAGTTCGGCGTAGGAGATGAAGTATTTCTTACAGGGCAGGGTTATGGTACAGAACGGTGTGGTGGGTATCAGGAATATGTCGTGGCAGATGCGGGGCATTTGTGCCCGTTACCGGAAGGTCTTTCCTTGAGAGAAGTGATGCTATACGGAACTGCAGGATTTACAGCTGCACTTTCCGTAAATGCTCTTGGGACAGAGACTCTGACGAAGAAAAAGATACTCGTTACCGGGGGAACAGGTGGGGTATCTTCTCATGCCATCATGATACTCAAGAAACTTGGTGCAGATGTAACCGCTGCGACGAGAAGTGAGCTTCACTTTGACTATCTGAAGTCTTTAGGTGCGGATCATGTTATACTGTTTGACACGCTCCTAGAAAAACACAAAGCTCTTTCCCAGGAGAAATGGGATAGTGTAATTGATGCAACAGGAGGAGAAGCACTAGGCAATCTGCTCACTGAAATAAAATATGGCGGAATCATTGCCGCCAGCGGCAATCTCTCAGGAATCCGCTTTGAATCGACAGTATTCCCCTTCATTCTAAGAGGGGTAACGCTCAAAGGGATTGATTCGGTATATGCGGATAAAAATATGAAAATCCAGCTGTTTAAAAAATTGGGAAGCGAATGGAAATCTGAAATGCTGAATCTGGTGGGTGATCGGGAAGTGAAGTTCTCTGATCTTAAGAATGAACTGATGAGCAGCAGTGTGAAGTCAGGACGTGCTTTGATTGCATTCCATATGGATTAGTTGTTGTGGTAATTGTTTAGCAGTTTTGATAAACTGGATATATAAAGTCGTCATTAAAGCTCAAATATGTTATACAGTTTTATGAGAACAGAAATGTCCCTTAATACTGAGGAGATTATATGAAAATTGAAAGAAAAAAATGGATCAGGCGCGGAATTTTCCTGATGTCCATTGTGGTCACATTTGCGATTCTTGTTACCAGTATTGTAAATAAGAAATATGATTTAAAAGCAGGAGATATCGCTCCTGTAGATTTCAGAGCATCTGCTGATCTTGTTGATGAAATGACAACGGAGGCTTTAATTGAGGATGCCGTAAATTCAGTCCAGAATCAGTATCGTCAGGAACTTGAAGTCAGAAGAAGTGCTTTGAAAGAGACCAATGATTTTTTCAATGGAATCATCAATGCCCGTAATCCGATGATTGAAACTACTGAAGTTGCAGAAATGCTTGCAAACAGAGGAACATATGGTATATCTGCTGAAGGATATCTTGCTTTGCTTGCCATAGACAACAGTGATCTGCGTTATGCGCTGAATACGATAAACAACAGCATCAATAAAATATATGAAACACCTCTGGAAGAAGATGATGAGAGCAAAATCTCCCGTTCGAAAAATGAACTGGCAGATATTGTAGACAGCTTCAGTTTCAATGATACAGCCAAGGAAGCAATCAAGCAGTTTGCATCCACTCTTGTCAGGCCTAACTACTTTTTTGATGAAGAAGCAACCGCAGCCTTGAAGGAAGAGGCAAAAGAAAGCATTACACCTGTAATCATCAAAAAGAACCAGACCATCGTCAAAGAGGGTGATCCGGTCAATGCAAATCAGATTGCACTGCTGTCGGAACTCGGGTTTTTAAATGAGAGCGGATTCAATGCACTTCCATTTGCCGGGCTTCTTGCAACAGTTCTTGTGATACATGCAATCATCATTTTTTATCTGAAACGTTTTTATAAGATTATTTATGATGATCTGAAAAGAATCTCGCTGATTTTTCTTTTGATGAATCTGACCATTGTCATGACCAGATTTATGGTCATCATCAGCCCGTTCATTGTTCCGTATACCTTCCTGCCGATGCTGCTCACGATTCTGGTGAAGAAAAGAATCGGTCAGACACTGGCTTTATTCAGTGCGATATTCATCAGCATCATAACAGGTTTTCACGTACAGGTTCTGATAATTCTGATGCTGACTTCAGTACTCAGCATCATTTTCATCAATAAAGTGGAAGAACGAAATGACATCATCAAATCCAGTTTCTATATCGGCATCGTCTCGTTTCTTCTGGCACTGGCCATGGGGTTCCTGCTCTCAAATGCAGTGACCGATACGTTCAGAAATTCTCTTCTGGTTGCCAGTGGAGTTCTGATGTCAGGAATACTTGTGATCGGATTTCTGCCGATTATCGAAAACACTTTTAATGTGGTTACCGAAATCAAGCTTCTTGAGCTTGCCAATCCAAACAGTCCGTTGCTTAAAAGGCTACAGATGGAAGCTCCAGGTACCTATCATCATAGTATAATGGTCGGAAATCTTGCGGAGTCTGCAGCAGAAGAGCTTCATGCGAACGGTATCCTCTTGAGAGTGGCAGCTTATTATCATGATATCGGGAAACTATCCAGACCTCAGTTTTTTAAAGAGAACCAGATCGGGTCAAAAAATCCTCATGATGAAATCACACCCAATCTGTCTACACTGATCATCATCAATCATGTAAAAATCGGTCTGGAAATGGCCGAAAAAGCGAAGCTTCCTGAAGAAATCAAGGATCTGATTGCGCAGCATCATGGTACAACACTTGTCAAGTATTTCTATCTGACCATGAAGAACAATGCGGAAGATCCTGATTCAATCAAAGAAGAAGATTTCCGATATCCCGGTCCTAAGCCGAAGACCAGGGAAGCTGGAATCATGATGCTGGCTGACAGTGTCGAAGCTGCGGTCAGAAGTATTTCAGATCCTACAGCGGGGAAAGTGGAAGCAATGGTATATAAGATATTCAAAGATAAACTTGAAGATGGTCAGCTTGATGAATGTGACATCACATTCAGCGATGTATCAAGAATCAGAAAGAATTTCCTGAAGACCCTGGGATCGATCTATCATGAAAGAATTGAATATCCGGAAGATAAAAGAAAAAAGAATGTATAAAGAAATGGGTGAGTGAAGATGATAACAGTTGAAAATGAACAGAAATTCGTTGAAGTCGGAGAGGATCTGATTAAAGCGATTGAAGAAACCATAGAATTTACCTTAGAAGATCAGCGTGTTTCATATGAAGGAGAAGTCAGTGTACTCCTGGTTGATAACGAGACAATTCAGGAAATCAACAGGGAGAACAGAAACATCGACAAGCCGACGGATGTGCTGTCGTTTCCGATGATCGACTATGAGGAAGGAAAAACCTTTACGGATCTTTATGCCGATCATGATTTCGGGGTGGAATATTTTGATGGAGATGCGCTCGTTCTGGGTGATATCGTGATTTCCATGGAAAAGGCTGCTGAACAGGCAATGGAGTATGGACATTCTCTGAAGAGGGAAGTGTGCTATCTGACGGTCCATTCCGTGCTTCATCTTCTGGGATATGAGCATATGAATGACGAAGAAAAACAGGTGATGAGGGGCACAGAAGAGAGGATACTGAACGAACTGAAGATTACGAGAGATCTGGAAGGGTGAATACATGGATGTAAAAGGACTTCTGGACAGTTTCAATTATGCCATATCAGGGTTCATCTATGCAGTAAGAACTCAGAGAAATATGAAGATTCACATGGTGACAGCCATTATAGTGATTGTATTTTCGCTGTTTACAAACATCAGTAAAGTTGAACTTCTTGTGCTCTGTATTGCGATCACCATGGTCATGTCAGCTGAGCTTCTTAACACAGCCATCGAGAGTGCGATTGATGCCACGACCAATCACTATCATCCGCTTGCAAAGATCGCCAAGAACGCATCAGCGGCTGCAGTGCTTGTAACAGCGATAAATGCCGTCATTGTGGGCTATTTCATCTTCTGGGAAGAAATCACAACCTTCACATTCAGAGGTGTTCAGCTCATAAAACATGCGAGTCCTTATCTTGTACTTGTCATACTGATTATCGTTTCGCTTTCTGTGATCCTGACCAAAGCTGTGGTAGGAGAAGGTACACCTCTTAAGGGCGGGATGCCGTCAGGTCACGCTGCGGTGGCATTCAGTCTTGCGACGGTGATCAGCTATCTGTCAGATTCGACCATCGCCATCACCTTAAGTTTTCTGATGGCTATCATCGTGGCTCAGTCGAGAGTTGATTCAAAAGTCCATTCGATAAAAGAGGTTTTTGTAGGGGCTCTTCTCGGGTTTCTGATTACAATATTACTGTTCAGATTCTTCGGGTACTGATTAATAATGTCATTACATGTTAAAATGAGAATAAAATCTATAGAAAAAGAGGGAAAATAATGTATAAAGAATTGATAGACGCCGCTTTGGAGGCGAGAGAGAACGCATATGTGCCTTATTCAGGGTTCAAGGTCGGTTCAGCTGTGCTGATGGAGGACGATACAATATTCAACGGATGCAATATTGAAAATGCTTCCTACGGAGCGACCAACTGTGCGGAGCGTACAGCGATTTTCAACGCGGTGTCACATGGTCACACTAAAATAAAAGCTCTTGCTGTAGTAGGGGATATTCATAACTTCACTTATCCCTGTGGAATATGCAGGCAGGTTATGGTCGAGTTTGCTGAGAACAGAGAAATACCGATCATAATCATAAAGAATAAGGACGAATATCTCGTGAAGACAATGGAAGATATTCTGCCAGGCGCTTTCACTAAAATCGATCTGGATGCAGAAAAGGAAGTAAAATATGTTTAAATCAGGATTTATAACGGTGGTCGGAAGACCTAATGTAGGAAAGTCGACACTGATCAATCACCTCATGGGTGCAAAACTGTCCATCGTTTCAAACAAACCCCAGACAACGAGAAAGAATCTGAATGCCATTTATACTGACGACGAGTCACAGATCATCTTTGTCGATACGCCAGGTATTCATAAAGCGCAGAACAAGCTTGGAGAATATATGGTCAATGTGGCTAAAGACACACTCAATCAGGTGGATCTCGTCATCTTCATCACTACACCTAACGGTATGGTCCATCCGGGAGATGCCAAGATTATGGAGGAGCTCAAGGGACTTAAGACGCCTGTTTTCCTTCTGGTGAATAAGACGGATGAATTCACTCAGGATAAAGTCGCGAAGACTCTTGAAAACTATGCAAGAGAAGTTGATTTTGCTGAAATCATACCGATATCAGCATTAAAGGGCAAAAACACAGAAAATCTTCTGGATCTTGTGAAGAAATACATGCCTGAAGGGCCGATGTACTATCCTGAAGATATGGTAGCAGACGTTCATCTGAGATTCATGGCAGCTGAAACCATCAGAGAAAAGGCATTGAAACTGCTCCAACAGGAGATACCTCACGGAATAGCAGTTGAAATCATCTCCATGAAGGAAAAGGAGAATGGTAACTGGGCGATTGAAGCAGATATCATCTGTGAAAAAGACTCGCATAAAGGGATTATAATCGGAAAGGGTGGTCAGACCCTCAAGAAAATCGGTACATGGGCTAGAGAAGACATGGAAGTTTATCTTGAAGGAAATGTGGACCTGAAGACTTTCGTTAAGGTCAGAAAAGAGTGGAGAGACAATGCCTCACTACTTAAGGAACTTGGTTATAAAGAGTAATGCAGGAAAAGGTCAAAGGTGTTGTTCTCAAAACCATGGACTATAAAGAGAAAGATAAGCTGATGTGGGTATTTACAGAAGAATTCGGTAAAATCTCCGTTCTCTGTAAAGGTGTCCGTTCTCAGAAAAGCAAGTTTCAGTCACTGATCAGGCCTCTTCTTTTTGGAGAATTCCTGCTATATCGGGGGAAATCTCTGTACAGTCTCAACGAAGGCAATATCATAAACAGTTTTTCCAGGTTAACAACCTCTCTTGAGCTTTTGACTTACGGATCCTATTATGTCGAGCTGGTCGATATCGTCAGCATTGATGGTGAACCTCAGCCTATGATCTACAGAAATCTTGTTACAGCATTATATTTACTTGAGTCAGGAGCACTTGATATGGAAATCCTGACCCTTGCATATGAGTTTAAACTGATCTCTTATACAGGTCTAAACATCGGGAAAGAAATGGTTCCTTTTGAAATCACTCAAGGTGCACTGAAAACGGCAGAGTTTTTATTGAGAACCGACTTTGCTAAGATTCATGTATTGAAAATTGATGAAAAAACTAAGAAGGAATTGCAAACAATTACATCTTTCGTCATGAAAGACAGTTATCAGAGGAGACCTAAGAGTTTAGATATGCTAAAATATATGTAATCAGATTTTACAAAATCAACAAGGAGGAATAACCCATGGAACACGATAATGAGTTACTCGCAAAAGTTGACGAAGTCAGGAGACGTAAAAAAGTTTCTTATGAAGAAGCCAGAAGAGCTCTTGAGGCCACAGATTACAATACACTCGATGCAGTTGTCTATCTTGAGAGCATGAAGGGTGAAATGTATGGCGAATTAAGAGGATACAAGGAAAAGACTGTAGAATCCATAAAAAAGACAACTAAGGAAACAGTTGAATTCTCTTTTAAAGACAAATCATTTGATGCACCTCTTCCTGCTGCACTGATTGGAACGCTGCTGCTGGCCAGGAAGCCGAAACTTCTTATGACACTCGCTGCCGGTGCTCTGGCATTCGGTGTTGATGTCAAACTGAAAAGAGGGCTGAAGGAGACGAATCTTACGAAACCGGTAAGAGAAAAAATAAAGGAAACGGCAAATGCTTTTGGACTGGACAAAAATAAAGTATCAAGAAAGATTGATGATCTTACAGATAAGATCCATTTCAAGAAAGATCTTAATGAAGAAGACAATCTTGAAGGATATTTTTCTCCGGATATCTATTAAGTTTTCACATTCTTAATATTCCTATAAGACTTCTCTGATATGATAGAGAAGTCTTATATTATGTCATAAAAGGAATATGAATTTCTTTTATGTGTAATCGTATCCAATAATTGTAACACAAGAAATAAGTTAATAAAATAAAAACCATTCTAAAGATTATACAATTAAATGGGTTACTGTGATATAATATATGAGGATTTTGATGCGTTCAGAATCAGTAAAATAGTGAACTCCCGGTTTACCGGATTCAAATATATGCCTAAGCATGAATTATTGAAAGTGAGGGAAATCTATGTCAAAGAAGTATGTCTACCTTTTTAGCGAAGGTGATGCTACAATGAAAAACCTCCTCGGAGGAAAAGGCGCCAATCTGGCAGAAATGACAAACCTTGGGATTCCAATACCTATGGGATTCACAGTTACAACAGAGGCTTGTAATAAATACTATGACGATAACAAGACAATTACACAGGATGTTATCGACGAAATCCATACAACAATGAACAAGCTGGAAGAAATTTCCGGTAAGGAATTTGGTGGAGAAAAGAATCCTCTACTTGTATCTGTCCGTTCAGGAGCTAGAGCTTCTATGCCAGGTATGATGGACACAATCCTAAACTTAGGTCTAAATGACAAGACAGTAGAAGTTGTGGCAAAAGAAACAGGAAATGAAAGATTCGCATATGATTCATACAGAAGATTCATCATGATGTTTGCTGACGTAGTTATGGAAATAGCTAAGCAGGACTTCGAAGAGATTCTTCATGAAATGAAGGAAGAAAAGGGAGTAGAACTGGATACTCAGCTTACAGCTGAAGATCTTAAGGAACTTGTCGTGAAGTTCAAGGAGTTCTACAAGAGCAGAAAGGGAGAAGATTTCCCACAGGACCCAAGAGAGCAGCTGATCGAATCAGTTACTGCTGTATTCAGAAGCTGGGATAACCCAAGAGCTAACGTGTACAGAAGAATGAATGATATCCCTTCAAGCTGGGGAACTGCTGTAAACGTACAGGAAATGGTATTCGGTAACAAGGGAGATACATCAGGTTCTGGTGTTGCATTCTCAAGAAACCCTGCTACTGGAGAAAAGAAAATCTTTGCTGAGTATCTTATGAACGCTCAGGGTGAAGACGTTGTTGCTGGTATCAGAACACCATCACCAATTGAAGAACTTGACAAGCAGATGCCAGAAACTTATAGAGAGTTTATCGACATCGTTAACACTCTTGAAAATCATTACCATGATATGCAGGATATGGAGTTCACCATCGAAGAAGGTAAACTTTACTTCCTACAGACAAGAAACGGTAAGAGAACTGCTCAGGCAGCACTAAGAATAGCCGTTGAAATGGTAGAAGAAGGACTTGTAACAAAAGAACAGGCTATCCTTATGATGGATCCTAAGCAGCTTGATACACTTCTTCATCCAGCATTTGATACTGCTGAAATGGCAAAGCACGATGTAATCGCTACAGGTCTGCCAGCTTCACCAGGAGCAGCAACAGGTAAGATTGCATTCTCAGCTCAGGAAGCTAAGGAAAGACATGAAGCTGGAGAGAACGTTATCCTTGTAAGACAGGAAACTTCACCAGAAGATATCGAAGGTATGATCGCTGCAGAAGGTATCCTTACTGTAAGAGGCGGTATGACTTCCCACGCAGCTGTTGTTGCAAGAGGAATGGGCGCTTGCTGTGTTGCAGGAGCAGGTTCAGTAAAGGTTGATGAAAAGAAGAAGACAATGACCGTTAACGGAAAGGTATATTCATCTGATGATTATATCTCACTGGACGGATCAACAGGTAATGTCTATGCTGGTAAGATCGAAACTGTAGAGCCTGAAATTTCTGGCCACTTCGGTACTTTCATGGGCTGGGCAGATGAAATCAGATCACTTAAGGTTAGAACAAATGCTGATACACCTCACGATGCAGCACAGGCTGTCAAGTTCGGTGCAGAAGGTATCGGTCTGACAAGAACTGAGCATATGTTCTTCGCAGAAGATAGAATATTCCCAATGAGACAGATGATTGTCGCAAGAACAGAAGAAGCCAGAAGAACTGCTCTAGAGAAGCTGCTTCCAATGCAGAAGAGTGACTTCAAGGGTATCTACGAGGCTATGGAAGGTCATGCGGTTACAATCAGATTCCTGGATCCGCCACTACATGAATTCCTGCCAACTCAGGCTAAGGAAATCGAAGAACTGGCAACAGAGCTGAAGATTTCAGTTGATGAGCTTAACGGCGTAATCACAGATCTTCATGAGTTCAACCCAATGATGGGACATAGAGGCTGCAGACTTGCGATTTCTTACCCTGAAATAGCTGAAATGCAGACAAGAGCTGTAATTGAAGCTGCAATTGAAGTCAATGAAGAAATGGGATGGTCAATCGTTCCAGAAATCATGATTCCACTTGTAGGTGAGGTTAACGAACTTAAGTTTGTTAAGAGCATAGTTAAGAAGACAGCTGATGCGATCATCGCTGAAAGAGGAGCTAAGCTTACTTATCTGGTTGGTACTATGATCGAGATTCCAAGAGCATGCGTCACAGCAGATGAAATTGCCAAGGAAGCAGACTTCTTCTCATTCGGTACCAATGACCTTACACAGATGTCCTTCGGATTCTCAAGAGATGACGCTGGTACATTCCTGAAGCATTACTATGAAAAGAAGATCTATGACTTTGATCCGTTTGCTAAGCTTGACCAGACTGGTGTAGGTCAGTTTGTACAGATAGCAGTTGAAAAGGGTAGAAGTGTTAAGGAAACACTTAAGCTTGGTGTATGTGGAGAACACGGTGGAGATCCTTCATCTGTAAACTTCTTCCATGACAACGGTCTTGATTATGTATCCTGTTCACCATACAGAGTACCAGTTGCAAGACTTGCAGCTGCTCAGGCTGAAGTAAGAAACCCAAGAAAGAAGTAAATCAAACAATAGAGATGCAATCAGGACGCTGATTCAACTTTATTAGACTAAAAAAGGTCTGTATCAGATCGGTTAATACCGGCGGATACAGACCTTTTATATTGATAAAAAGCACAGGAATTTTTGTGTTTGCGCGGAATTCAATTAGGTTGAAATCGGTAATCTGATATCAGAAACTATGATTTCCCAAGCAATGAGATTTTTGTATCAACTCTTTGCAAACGTGTGAAACTGCATAGAAATAGCATAAGTAAACATTTACATTACTTTGAACGACTTACTATGTTGAAACGTTTACATAATAAGATTAGGTTTGGGTCCCAATCTGATAGGTGAAAATCATCTATTTCAATTAAGCAGCATTTATATAGGAAAGAACTAAATAATAAACGACGAGATTGATGATGATTATTATAGGTACGCCAAATTTGAACTTGATATGTTTTGTTTTGTGTCTGAATAATTCCATGCCTAGAAGAGTACCGATTGCACCCCCAAATAATGACAAGGTCAACATGAGAGATTCAGGAATTCTCCAAGAATGACTTCTTGCTTTTCTCTTATCAGATTGCATTATGAATACGGTAATAGTATTTATGGTGATGAAGTATAGATATATGTATTTTGACATAAGTCCTCCTAAAAACAAATTTGAGAATATGTGCATGAATATATATTAAAATTTGCGTATAAAGTGATAAACCTTTACATGATTTATACATAATGGGGTCAAATATTTTTATTAAAAGTATGATTTTATTGACTTTACTAGCACAATTCCAGACAAATTGATGATTTATGTAGTAAATGTTATTATAGCAGACAATGTATTAATTATAAGCCCATTGATTTTATTCCTGAATGTGTTGATTATGAATATAGTATAAACAAAAAGTTTCTGTTTTTAATATGTTGTGGTAAAATAGGGTTACACTTAATTGTTTAATTAATTTATGTCAAGTTTATTACGGTATTGAAAATCTGCTTTATCAGTACTTGACGCGAGATCATCATCCAAAGTTATTTGAAAAGTTAATAATTATGCCTAAAATATCTGATTAGAATTTGTTAAAAATGTGCACAATATATTTCGCCTTCGATATTCATATGGACAAAAGAGAAGTTAATTTTGCCGATTTAATGAAGAAAACGATATATTTTTAGCGCTAAATAAGGACATTATGAACTATTATTAAAAATTAGTTGATAAATGTGGCTATTTATAATAAAATGAATAATATCTTCAACAACACTTAACAAATTACTACATTCGGTTTTCAGTTGCTGGTGACAGCATCTAAAAATAAAAGATTATTCAAGGAGGAAGAAAGAATGACAAAAAAGAGAATAGGCTTACTGTTGGCTCTTACACTGGCTATGTCAGTAGTATTTACAGCTTGCAGTCCTAAGACGGAGACACCAGAGACACCTGGCGAAACTCCAGGAACAGAAACACCTGCTGAAACACCTTCAGAACCATCCGCAGAACCATCAGGTACACTGAAGGTTGGTATTACTGAAGCATCAGGTAACTTCAATCCACTTTACTACTCATCATCTTATGATGGATATGTAGTTGATCTTGTATTCCAGGGTCTGGCTACACTCAATTTCGAAGGCGATGAATACGAACCGGTAGTTGCTAAAGATTGGGTAATTTCAGAAGATGGTAAGACCATAACATTCAATCTTAGAGAAGACGTAGTTTTCTCAGACGGAACTCCACTTACTGCTAATGACGTAGTATTCACATACAAAGTTATGGCTGATCCATCCTACTCAGGTAGATATGGAACAATGGTTAAGGACCTTGCAGGTTACGAAGCTTACTCAGCTGGTGAAACTGAAGAGTTCGAAGGCGTAGTTGCTGAAGATGACTACACAGTTACATTCAACTTTGCTGAAGGTAAGAGAACAAACTTCGCAAACACAACAATGTCAATCATGCCAGAAGCTTACTATGGCACAGATTTCGCTTACAAGAATACAGCTGGCGTTGAAGCTCTTTCAGCAGAACCAGTTGGTTCAGGACCATACAAGCTTGACACATATTCAGAAGCACAGTTCATATTCCTGACAAGAAATGAAAACTATGTTGGCGAAGGCTACATGATCAAGGAAATCCTTCTTCAGTTCGTAGACCAGTCCACAGACATCGTTCAGCTGATGAATGGTGAAGTTGACCTTCTTGCTGGTGTTATCGAACCTTCCAAGATCAAAGAAGCTAGAGATGGCGGATACTCCATCAATGAATATCCAAGATCAGGTTACGGTTACATCAACTTCAACACAGAAGCAGGACCTACTTCTGAAGTTGCAGTTAGACAGGCTCTTACATATGCTTTCGACACAGAAGCATTCGTAAACAGCTACTACAAAGATCCAGATACAGGTCTAGTACTTGCTACAACACAGAATCACCCATTCTCCCAGGTTTCATGGGTAATGAGCGATGAACTGGTTGACTCACTGATAGACTACTCATATGACATCGAAAAGGCTAAGTCAATTCTTGATGAAGCTGGATGGGTTCCAGGAGCAGATGGTATCAGAGCTAAGGGTGGAAAGTTATTAGAACTGAACATCGCAGCTATGCCAGAACATGATATTCTTGCAACACTTATCCCAATGTGGGAAAAATCATGGGGAGAAGAACTTGGTGTTAAGCTTAACGTTTCATACCTTGAGTTCAATACAATCCTTGATTATGTTATCTACGATTCAGATGCTAATGTTGACAAGTGGAGTGTATTCTTCCTGGCAACATCAATCACAAGTGCTGATCCAGACTCAATCTACACTGAGTTCCACTCAAATGACGTAGGTGCAGGTAAGGACAACACAGCTAGATACAAGAATCCTGAAGTTGACAGACTTCTTGATGAAGCTAGAGCTATAATGGATCCAGAAGAAGCTAAGCCACTATATGCTGAAGTTGTTAAGATTCTGAACGAAGAAATGCCTAAGGTTGTTGTTTATGCTAACACATACTTCGATCTATACAATTCAAAAGTTAAGGACCTTAAGACAAGTTCACTATACGGCTGGGTTAAGGCTGTTAAGGATGCTAAAATCGAAGAATAGAATACCTTAAACTTAATAAAAATTAAGGCAGTCTGATAAGGACTGCCTTTCTACTACTAAATATATAGGAGCTATGGGGAGTGAAATAATGTTAAAATATATAGCAAGGAGATTGCTGCATCTGATTCCTGTAATGATCGTTATATCTATAGCAATATACGGTATCATGGAACTCATGCCTGGAGACGCAGTCCAAGCCTATCTGGGTGTTGGATCGGGTGTATCCGTAGAGCAGCAACAAGCGTTAAAAGAACAGCTTGGTTTAAATGGAAATATTGTTGAAAGATACATCAACTGGATCGGTCGTACACTTAAAGGCGACTTCGGAAGATCAATTCTGAAAAGAGCGCCTGTTGCTGATATTATAGGCGAGAGCGTCTGGAATACATTTATCATCAACTTTTTTGGAATGATATTCGCTTTTTCAATATCTATACCGGTAGGTATTAAATCAGCCGTCAACAAATATGGAAAGTTTGATAATTTCTGGACCATATTTTCGCTACTTGGCGTATCGATGCCATCCTTCTTCTTTGCGATGATTCTTATTTTCTTTGTCGGAATACCATTAGGACTACCATTGACACTAATGAGAGATCCTATGAGTGTGGTTAGAGGCTACCCTAGTTTCTTTGCTGAGATAGTCGATGTCGGAAGACATATGATTCTCCCTCTTATCGTACTTACGATATCCTCACTTGCAAGTCTGACAAGATATGTAAGAAATGCCGTGTTAGAAGTAATTAACCAGGATTACATCAGAACTGCAAGATCAAAAGGTCTTTCAGAGAAGGTTGTAATTTACAAGCATGCATTTAGAAATGCTCTTTTACCAATTGTTACACTACTTGGAAGCTATATTCCATCGTTATTCGGTGGGTCACTTATTCTGGAAACGATCTTTAAATGGCCTGGAATAGGTAATACATTACATGAGGCTATTTTTAAGCAGGACACTTCTTTAGTTATGGCGATCAATATTTTCTACGCAGTACTTATGCTTGCAGGTAATCTGCTTGCAGATATCAGTTATGCGCTTGTTGATCCTAGAGTAAAGGTTAGTTAGGAGGTTGGATTATGGAAGATAAGAAAGTAAACTATGAAAAGACAACCCAGGCTACCAATATTGTAGGACCATGGAGAATCGCCTGGGATAGATTTAAAAAGAATAAAACTGCCATGTTCGGCGGTATACTGTTTCTAATAATTGTATTAATGTGTATATTCGTACCTGTATTCTCCAGATTTGGCATCAATGACTTTATTCTGGATCAGAAAAAGATGCCACCATCATCTGAGTACTGGTTAGGTACTGATGAGCAGGGAAGAGATGTATTTCTCAGACTGTTCCTTGGTGGAAGAACCTCTCTTATCGTTGGTATGATTGCAGCCGGATTTACAGTGCTTATTGGTGCGACTATTGGTGGTATCGCAGGATATTATGGTGGAAGAGTGGATAATCTGCTGATGAGATTCGCGGAAATTGTCTATTCCATTCCATTTACACCAACAGTAATCACTATTTCTGGTGCGCTGATGTTCAGTGTAGATTCTAAATACAAGATGTACATAGTTATGTTCCTGATCGGTATTCTTAGCTGGCCTGGTCTGGCAAGAATGGTCAGAGGACAGATTCTATCACTCAGAGAACAGGAATTTATGCAGGCGACTGAAATTCTGGGTCTTTCAACAAGATCAAGAATTGCAAGACATCTACTGCCAAATACATTCGCATATATCATAGTTTCTGCAACACTTGGTATGGCCGGAGCTATCTTAACAGAGGCGAGCTTATCCTATCTGGGTCTTGGTGTAACACCACCAACGCCAACATGGGGTAACATGATCGAAAGAGCGAGAAATTCAGACGTGTTTAGAAATATGCAGTGGCTTTGGGTACCACCAGGTGTAATGATTATGCTGACAGTTTTAAGTATAAATCTACTTGGTGAAGGGCTCAGAGATGCCTTCGATCCAAAGGAAATTAGGTAGGTATAATATGAAAAAAATATTAGAAGTAAAGAACCTTAAGACACACTTTTTTACAGACAAAGGTGTGGTTAAGGCTGTAGACGGAGTTACATTTGACCTCTTAGAAGGTAGAACACTTGGCGTTGTGGGCGAGTCTGGCTGTGGTAAAAGTATAACAGCAATGAGTGTTTTAAGACTGATTGATAAAAATGGTGGTATAGTTGATGGAAGTATCAATTATGGCGGTCAGGATATCACAAAGATTCCTCTGGATGAAATGAGAAAAATCAGAGGAAATGATATTTCCATCATATTCCAGGAACCGATGACTTCCCTCAATCCGGTTTTCAGAATCGGGGACCAGATTGTTGAAGCAATTAAACTTCATCAGGATCTGTCCAAAGATGAGGCTCATGATAAAGCAGTGAACATGCTTAAACTTGTCGGTATTCCAAGAGCGGAAAGAGTAGTTTATGACTATCCTCACCAGCTTTCTGGGGGAATGAGACAAAGAGCTATGATCGCTATGGCACTTGCCTGTGATCCAAAGATCCTTATTGCTGATGAACCAACTACAGCACTGGATGTAACTATCCAGGCGCAGATTCTTTCACTCATGAATGATCTGAAAGAAAAGATGAACACTGCTATCATGCTCATCACCCATGATCTTGGTGTTGTGGCTCAGATGGCTGACGATGTTATCGTTATGTATTCTGGTAAAGTTGTAGAGTCAGCAGATGTCAAAGAACTATATGGTAATCCAAAACACCCTTATACCCAGGGTCTTCTAGATTCAATTCCTGACCTTAAGTCAGAAAAGAAAAGACTGAACAGTATCGAAGGTGTCGTTCCTAATCCTATGGAGCTGCCAAAGGGATGCTATTTTGCACCTCGATGCAAGTTTGCAATGGATAAGTGCTGGGAACAGGAACCAGGATTGTATTTCATTGATAAAGAAAGAAACGGCGAGAATCATCAAGTCAAGTGTTTCTTGTACGAAGGAAATTAGGAGGGAAGTATGAAAGAGAATAATAGAGTGTTACTCGAAGTTAACGACGTTAAGAAATATTTCCCTGTGAAGACTGGTATGTTCAGTAAACCGACGTACATTAAGGCTGTTGATGGAGTCACATTTAAACTGAATGAAGGTGAGACCATTGGTCTTGTAGGAGAATCAGGATGTGGTAAATCAACATTGGGAAGAACTATAGTCAGATTATATGACCCAACAGACGGTCAGATTATCTATCATGGTAAAGCAATTGACGGTGATATTGCAACACTTAAGGGTGATAAACTGAAAGCACTGAGACGAGAAATGCAGCTGATATTCCAGGATCCTTACAGTTCCTTAAATCCTAGAATGAACGTAAGCAATATTGTCGGCGAGTCACTGCTTTCGCACAAACAGGTTAAGCCAGGTGCTGAGTATAAAGATAGAGTGATGGAAATCATTGAAATGTGTGGTCTATCACCATATCATATTTACAGATATCCACATCAGTTCTCAGGTGGGCAGAGACAGAGAATCGGTATTGCAAGAGCGCTTGCTCTGAATCCTGATTTCATAGTTGCTGATGAACCAGTATCTGCTCTGGATGTATCCATTCAGTCACAGATCCTTAACTTGATGATGGATCTGCAGGAAAAAATGGGCTTATCCTATCTTTTCATCTCGCATGATTTAAGCGTAGTTAAACATATCAGTGATAGAATAGGAGTAATGTATTTAGGTTCCTTGGTGGAACTTGCGAGCAAGAATGAGCTCTATAATACACCAGCTCATCCTTATACGAGAGCGCTACTTGCGGCTATCCCAGTTCCGGATCCTACACACATCAGGAAGATGGAACCGATCATGGGCGAACTGCCAAGTAACATCAATACTCCACCTGGATGCAAATTCCATACTAGATGTCCTTATGCTAAAGATATCTGTAAAGAAGAGATTCCGATACTGAGAGAATACAGCCCAGTGGAACATCCAAATCATTTTGTTGCATGTCACTTTGCTGGTGAAATCTAGAACAACCGAAATAGATCATATTCGAAAAAGGAGGGATGATCATGAATATGTTTGGTGGAAAAGGTCGTCGATTTGATGATGTAGTACCAAATATGGATGCCGATATAAAAATGGAAAAAGGTGACCTCATGGCAATGGCCATGGCGATGGCTTCATATTTATTTCCACTTGTAATTGGAATCTACGGCTTCTTTGCCCTCCTGACTTGGATTATGTTTTACTAGAATCAAAAAAACACTTGCTGCACCAAATTGTGGCAAGTGTTTTTTTTGTTCACCACAAATCCTGCTGCATCATGGCGCTGCTTTTTCGGATCAACTGAGTATAAATGAGTTTGAGATATCTATAATATCATTATAATATACTCATTCGATTTCACATTAAAGGATTCGGAGAAGATATGTGGAATAATAAAATGTAGGAGGGATGATCTTGAATATTAGAGAGAGAATTGAAAGAAATGAAGAACTTACTTTGATAGAAGAGGCATGTTTTTCAAAGAATTCTAAAGGTAGAGAAGCTTACGAGGAACTGGACTCTTATAGAACCTGTTTTATGCATGATCGGGATCGCATCATACATTCCAAATCTTTCAGACGATTGAAACATAAGACTCAGGTGTATATCAAGACTACCGGAGATCATTACAGAACCAGACTTACTCATACACTGGAAGTATCTCAGATCGCCCGAACCATAGCAAGAGGTATTGCTGTTAATGAAGATCTTGTTGAAGCCATAACACTAGGTCACGATATCGGACATGTTGCATTTGCACATAATGGTGAAGAAGTATTGAATGAGAGGCTTCCTGGAGGATTCAGGCATAATGAACAATCTATCAGAGTACTGAAAAAACTTGAGAAAGATGGAAAAGGTCTTAATATTACAATTGAAGTGTTAGATGGTATTCTGCATCACAGCGGACTGAAAAGCGGAGATGATTCCAGGACCCTGGAAGGACAGATAGCACGATTTGCAGATAAGATTGCCTATGTCAATCATGATATAGATGATTCTATACGAGCTGGTCTTTTAAATCCACGAGATCTTCCAGAAGAGTACACAGGTGTTCTTGGTGAGACCCACAGCAGAAGAATCGATACACTGGTCAGAAATCTTGTGGATAAGACCAATGAAAATCTCGCAGACGGGATCAAGCGTGTAGAACTGCCAGAAGCAACATTCAATGCGCTTTATGGGCTTAGATCTTTTCTTTTCAAAAACATCTATCATGGTATGCATCTGAAAGATGAAAGAGAAAAAGCGAAATTTGTATTGGGTAAGCTGTTTGACAATTATATGGATAATGTTCAGGATATGCCTGAACTTTACAGGTATATTGCTGAAGAAGAAGGTGCGGAAAGAGCGGTAGCTGATTTTATTGCTGGTATGACTGATGATTATGCGATTATACTGTTCAACCAGATATATGTACCAAAAATTGTCATCTACTGATCTTAATGTTATAATTTATGTTTGTACAATGAAAAAAAGGTGTGAATTAATTGTTTGTTGCAGAAGAGATAATAGAAAAAATCAAAGAAAGTAATGACATTGTAGATATTATCTCTGAGAGTGTTCCCCTCAAAAGGGTAGGACGTAATTATTGGGGACTATGTCCATTCCATAGTGAAAAAACGCCATCCTTCAGTGTGACAAGAGAAAAACAGCTATTCAAGTGTTTTGGCTGTGGTGAAGGCGGCAATGTCATTACTTTTATCATGAAGACAAAGAATCTGGATTTCAATGAATCTTTAAGGATACTGGCTGATAAAGCCAATATTACCTTGGAAGAAACTGCAGAGAATAAAAAAAGCCATGACAGACTTGAAATTTATTACAAGATGCATGTCGATGCTGCAAGATTTTTTTTCAAGAACTTAAGTGATCATAAGGACATCCGAGAGTATTTTTACAGAAGAGGTATTACCGACCATACCATCAGGACATTTGGACTTGGGTATGCACTTAATTCCTGGGACAGTCTGCTCAAATATCTGAAAGCGATGAATTATAGAGAGGACGACATTGTAAAAGGTGGTCTTGCGACTAAAAATGAAAAAGGCAAAGTATATGACAGATTCAGAAACCGCATTATTTTCCCGGTTTTTGATGTAAGAGGAAGAGTGATCGCATTTGGTGCCAGAGTCATGGATGATTCCAAGCCCAAATATCTCAATTCTCCAGAAACGCCCATCTACAACAAAGGCACCCATTTATATGGATTGAATTTTGCTCGAAAAAACAGCAAAGAAAAAAGCCTTATTATCGTAGAGGGGTATATGGACTGTATCAGCCTCAGTCAGGCAGGAGTTAAAAATGCGGTTGCATCACTGGGAACAGCATTGACAAAGATACAGGCAAGGCTATTGAGAAGAAACTCCGAAGAAGTGTATATCTCGTACGATGCGGATAATGCCGGACAGGCGGCTACAGTTAGAGGTCTTGACATACTGAGAGCTGAGGGAATCGATGTAAAAGTGATCCTCATTCCTGAAGGCAAAGATCCGGATGACTATATCCGAAAAGAAGGACTGGACAAATATCTGCAGCTTGTCAATAAGGCTCTGCCTCTCATCGACTATAAAATTCAGAAAGCTAAAGAAGGACTGAATATCAGAGAAGATTCAGGCAGAATCGCTTATGCCAAAAGAGTAGTGGGTATCCTGAATGATCTGGATCCCATCGAGAAAGATGTCTATGTTCAGAAAGTAAGTGAAGATACGGGCATATCAGAGAACGCGCTGATGAGTCTTATGAAGGGTGATGAGGAAGGGATCAGAATCATGGATACTTCATCCATGAAGAAGACCCTCCATATTGAATCCGCCCATATCAAAGCAGAAAGGGCACTTCTGAAGATATTGTCTAAAGCACCCTATCTTAAGGACAGGATTCAGCTTGAAGATTTTATTTTACCAAGTCACAGGAAAATATATCGGATCATCACTTCATATGAAGGACCAAAGGAAAACATCACTGGATATGTTGAAAGCCACTGCAATGATATTGAAACATCAAAGGAGTGGACAATCACAACAGAACTTGTGGAAATACCTGATATTGATGTGGATATTCTGATTGATGATTTCATGAAAACCATCAATCACTATAAAGGAATTTTAACCCAGAAGGAGCTCATGGTTGAAATCAGAGAGCTGGAAAAGCAAGGGCGGACACAGGAATCACTTGAACTTGCAAAGAAATTGATCGAGCTTCAGAAGACTTTAGGGAGGTATTAAAATGGCAGCAAAGAAGAAGACTACAAATGATGAAATTAATATATCTGAAGAGATATTGGAAGAGGAGTTAAACCCACAAGTGAAAGAGAAAGAAGTAAAAACCGTAAAAACCAGAAAGAAACCCAAAGCAGATAACGAAATTATAGAGGATGCTGAAGTTTTGGAAGAGACAGCAAAAGATGTGAAGACACCGAAAGTCAGAAAAAAGAAGAAGACATCAGCTGATTCTGAAATTGTTCCTGATGAGGAAAATATGGACAGTGATGACTTGCTTGATGATGATGATGATGATCTGAAATCAGACAAGAAAACCCATGATAAGGATTTCCAGATGTCGGTTGTCAAAAAGCTCATCGATAAAGGCAAGAAGACAGGTAGCATTACTGAAAAAGAGATACTGGATGATCTTCAGGAAATTGATCTTTCCCCTGAACAGATCGATAAGATCTATGAAACACTGGAAGGACTGAATATTGAAATTATCGGTGATGTTGAAGAGGAAGAAGAAACCGAAGTGGATCTTTCTGTTCCAGAAGGCGTTGCCATAGATGATCCTGTAAGAATGTATCTGAAGGAAATAGGTAAAGTTCCACTTTTAACTTCCGAACAGGAGGTCGCACTGGCAAAAAGAATAGAGGCAGGAGATGAATATGCTGCGAAGCAGCTTGCTGAAGCCAACCTTAGACTGGTTGTCTCCATCGCTAAAAGATATGTCGGACGTGGAATGCTCTTCCTTGATCTAATTCAGGAAGGAAATCTGGGTCTGATCAAGGCTGTAGAAAAGTTTGACTTCACAAAGGGATTCAAGTTCTCGACATATGCAACCTGGTGGATCAGACAGGCAATCACTAGAGCGATAGCTGACCAGGCAAGAACAATCAGAATCCCCGTACATATGGTCGAAACGATCAATAAACTGATCAGAGTAGAAAGACAGCTGCTTCAGGAACTGGGTAGAGCTCCTCAGGCGGAAGAAATCGCAGAGATTATGGAGATGGCTCCTGAAAAGGTCAGAGAAATCATGAAAATCGCCCAGGAACCGGTATCACTGGAGACACCAATCGGTGAAGAAGAGGACAGTCATCTTGGTGATTTCATCCCGGATGACGATGCTTTAGCACCTGCCGAAGCTGCTGCATTCACTATGCTTAAAGAACAGCTGATCAGTGTTCTGGATACTTTAACACCAAGAGAAGAAAAAGTTCTTCGACTCAGATTCGGCCTGGATGATGGAAGATCAAGAACACTTGAAGAAGTCGGAAAAGAGTTCAATGTGACCAGAGAAAGAATCAGACAGATTGAAGCGAAAGCACTCAGAAAACTGAGACATCCTTCAAGAAGCAAAAAGCTGAAAGATTATCTTGATTAATATAAGGCTACTAAGAGCAGAGGCACTACAAAAGTGCTTCTGTTTTTTCACGCCAATTCCGTATATAACATTTACAGGATCTTTACATGAGAGCAGTCCGGAGAGATAGGGAACTGAGTCACTGTAAGGATTTCATCCGAATGAGTATATTATTGACAGAACATCGAATTTGACACTGAACTTTCAAAAACTATCCATATTGCTATGCTATAATTATCGTGGGTGATTATTATGATATTTATTCCTGAAAAGGCGCAATTTTTAAATAAACTCATGACATTATTATCTTTGGGTCTGATTGTTATGATTATAATTCTTCAGGTCAGCGATAATGTTCTGACGAAAAGTTTAATGATGCTTCTCATCATTTCTTTACTTATCGTAGGCGCATCTTTTCTCATATTTATGAAGACATTATATTATAAGGTTGGAGAAGGTATTGTTACAATCGGCAGTATCTTCAGGTTTACAGATATACACATTAAAATAGAAAATATTGTGTATTTTACTGAAAGAATTACATTGCTTGATCAGAGTGGAATTGCCGGTATGCTGAGTAAGAGGTTTTCTGTAGGCAAGGGTTATATTGAAGGGCTTGGTAAGGTGGATATGTATATCACCAGTTCCAAGAAAACCATTTTTTTCGGAACCGAAAAGGGAAACTATGGAATATCGCCTGCAGACATGGCGGGATTTTCTGCTCTTCTGAAGAAGAATGGTGTAAAAGAGGAATTCATCATACGAGATGTGCTGGATAAGGACATCCGGGAAAGTGCAGATAAGCTGAAACATTTCTTTCTGCTGAATGCGGTAATGGTGCTTATACTTGTGGAAATACCGATTGTTCTGCTCTACCTAGGGCGCTTACCGGAATATGTGTCGATCAGTCAGCTGGATACTTCAATGCTTTCCTATGTTCCGGCAAAAGTTTATGTGGACAGCACGGTAGCTTATGGGATTATGGCTTTTATGATTGCTTTGCTTGCATTTGTGCTTGCGAAGTTCTATTCTAAAATTGACAAGATTTACTATTATCGTGTCATGCTGATTCCGCTTGT
The DNA here is from genome assembly GCF_032054185.1 of Proteiniclasticum sp. Classification (NCBI taxonomy): domain Bacteria; kingdom Bacillati; phylum Bacillota; class Clostridia; order Eubacteriales; family Clostridiaceae; genus Proteiniclasticum; species Proteiniclasticum sp. The sequence goes on along the minus strand of NZ_DAMBTF010000006.1, from coordinate 9,102 downwards.
GATCAGTGTCCTTTTACTGCTGAATCTGGCAAATATCCTCATACCCATATTGCTGTGAAATCAGTGTTATAATTGATATATTGAATAATAAATACAAGGAGTTTTTATGGATATAAGTTCGAGACTGGATCATGTGGTGGAAATGATTCCCGATTGTGATGCTGTGGCAGATATCGGAACCGATCATGGATATGTTCTTATCGCTCTCCTGAAGAGACGAAAAATCAGAAGGGGTATTGCATCAGATAATAAGAAGAAACCTCTTGAGAAGGCTATGATGAACGCCAGAGAGGAAGGTGTTGCATCACATCTTGATTTTCGGCTTGGAAGCGGGTTTGATACCCTTACACCGGGGGAAGTCAGTGGGGCAGTTATTGCTGGAATGGGTGGAATACTGATACAGGAGCTGATAACGAGCTCTCCTGAAATCGTACAATCTCTTGATTTTCTCCTATTACAGCCAGCGCAGAATCCCGAGATTTTGAGGAAATTTCTTTATGAGAATAATTTCAGTGTTTTAGATGAAGAGATCATAAAAGAAGATCGCAGGTATTATGAATACATCATGGTTAAATATGATGAGAACAAAACATGCAGCCTGAACAATCTTTCAGGTTACAGTGTAGGAGATATCCTGTACAGAAAAAAACATCCCCTTATGGAAGACTTTCTGAATGATAAAATAAAAGAGCTTGAAGTGATTCTCAGCAAAATAGATTTGTCTTCAGAAAATGCCAGAAACAGACAAATAGAAATCAATAAAAAAATAAATGAGCTAAGGAGATTAAGAGATGGTAGCGCTGGTTAAGGATTTTATGAAGATGGTTGAGTCGCATGCTCCTGTTTCATATCAGGAGGAATACGATAACGTGGGACTTATGGTGGGTGATGAGAAGGCTGAAATAAAGGGCATCCTATTCTCCATGGACACCACTTCAAGTGTCATTGAGGAGGCGAAGGAAAAGGGTGCGAATCTTATTGTTTCACATCACCCGATGCTTTTTGTCAAACCCAGAAGCATAACAACAAAAACTATGCAGGGCAAAAAAATCATTGAGCTGATACGAAATGACATCAACGTCTATGCAGCCCATACAAATCTTGATTCTGTAAAGGATGGGATGAATGACACGATAGTTAAAATGTTTGATTACATTGATTTCGATATTATTGATCAGTGTCCTTTTGATTTTGACTCGGGAATCGGAAGAATCGTTTACCTTAGACGAGCAACTAAACTTAGTGACTTCATACAGAAAACCAAGAAAGTACTTGGGGTCGAGACTTTGAGATACTCCGGTGATCTTGACCAGTGTGTCAGAAGAATCGCCATCATCAACGGAAGCGGACAGAGTTATTTCAAAAAGGCGGTTGCCCAAGGAGCCGATTGTATTCTGACCGGAGATACCACTTATCATAGTGTACAGGAGCTTGAAGAGCTGGGTATTGCAGTAGTGGACCCGGGACATTACTTCTCGGAAAAACTTGTCTATTACAATATAATGAACCGGATGGTCAAAGAGTTTTCCGTATGTTATGAAGGGCCTGTCTACTTCAGCGAAATAGAGAAGGATCCTTACAAGTTTGTATAATCCTGGACTGCAGTTTTCGCTTGAATGTAGAGCCGTTCAAGTTGGTTCCTCGGCTGAAGTTTACAAAACAGCGTAATTCTGCTATTATGATTAAGCAAGTAAGTCAGATAATCGCTGCTGATTTTAATCAGGAGAGGAAAGTCCGAGCATCGTAGAGCAGGGTGCTGGGTAACTCCCAGTGAGGGTGACCTTAAGGAAAGTGCAACAGAGAGATACCGCCTCATTTTGAGGTAAGGGTGGAAAGGTGAGGTAAGAGCTCACCAGCGCAATGGTGACTTTGCGGCTATGTAAACCCCATTTGATGCAAGGCCGAATAGAGGGACATTTTGGAGCTGCTCGTTCCGTCCCCGGGTGCGCCGCTTGAGCCATATAGAAATGTATGGCCTAGACAGATGATTATCAAATACAGAACTCGGCTTATAGATTTGCTTGCACCATTGATGACTGGTATTAACCAGTCATTTTTTGTTGGGGCTATTTTGATTTGTCATCAATAAGTAACTGCTTTGTCATTCCTCAACGGGTTGCATTCCATATAATATAAATATAGATATATCAACCAATAGGAGGATAAGAAAATGAAAAAGAGTTTATATTTTGTTCTTGCTGTTATAGTAGCAATCTCCGGATATGCACTATTCGGCGGTAAAGGGGATCAGCCTGCAGAAGAACCAGTAAAAGTGGATGTTAAGGGAATGGATTTCAGTGAGGAACTCGTATTAAAAGAAATCAAATATGATAAGTCTACCAATATATTAAGTTATGAACTTGAAAATAATACGGGTAAGATTTTAGATTACGGGTTTGCATTTAATCTGATGAAGCTTACACAAGACAATACATTGAAAGAAACTGGTCTTACAGATGATATGGCGTTTATTGAAATGCTTGCAAGTGTTGAACCGGGGAAGAGTGCCACGGATGAAATCCGTTTTGAGCTCATCGAAAAGACAATAGAACCAGGAAGATACTATGTAATAAGAAAGTATATGGATAGAGAAGGCAAAGACCATATTCCTGAAGTATCATTCGAAGTAACTGAAAATGACATACTGCCTGTAAAGTAAGGTGTTTGACAGAAATGAATTAGGATAACAAAAAGCGATGAAATTCATCGCTTTTTTTGCTGCTTCCTATCTGTGACTGGATCTCGCCATTCTTCTATAGGTATGACGTCTGCCTCTCATGGTTATGGAGAGCCTTAAAATGTTTTCGGGTGGTGTCATACCTGATACACCTGCATCACCTGTATGCTGAACATCAGCACCTGCCATTTTAGACATCTGTGCAACACTTTCTATGAAAGATTCGGTTGAGCCTTCCTGGCTTGTTCCGATGGTTGTCATGGCCAGTGCACCTTCATTATGTATGGAATCCACGAATCCCTTGACCAGTTCCACCGTAAATCCAGGTACGGTTCCAGGAGCTGGAATGAGTATGATATCTGCTCCGGCTGAAACGAAGTTTTTAATGGTTTCCTGATCGTAAATATTCCCGGCTCCAGCCCCATGCATTTTGCCGGCTACAATGAGGAAATCTTCTCCAAGTATTTTTCTTGCCCGTCTGATGCCATCGGTTATGCCCTGACTGGTTACACCAGTATTTGGATTAGCTGTAATGACGATGTAATCAAAACCCAGTTTTTTGACTTTTTCCAGATTTTTTTCACTGCATCTCAGCCCTGCAGGATAGGTGCTGTTCTCTGGTACAGGTTCCAGATTAACACCGAGAAACCTGCCCACAATTTTTTTGAAATCCTGAATATAGTTTTCGTTGCTTAGGTTCCGTCGGACAATATCCTCGAATGATTTAACATACTCCGGTATACCGTGATAGGGACTGATTTTAGAATCGTCATAGCCGAATATGAAAGGTGCATCGAAGTTAAAGGTGTTGAGCGTAATCATATCTGCGCTGAACGCTGCAGCAGTCTCAGGATTTGAAACTCCATCAAGAAGGGGGAACGTGCTGATGATTGTTTCACACATGAGGGTTCTTCCTTCTGATTGTGAAATGGCAGAAAGGATATCCTGCCTTTTCATTTTAAAGAAATCATCATAGAACAGGTCAAACATTCTCATAAAATAACCTCCGTTGATTAAATGCTATAAGAAGATTCTATCATAAGGACACATAAATTATCTGTTAACAGCGCGCAAAAAATCGCCACCGAAAGTCATGGCGAAATCCAAATTATGAGATAAACCTGTAAATTATAACTGAATTTAATTTATAATGGTTACAATCTAGAACTATTATTGTATAATGGAAGAAATCAGCTGTATGCCTGTTTTCTGAATTCCATTGGCGTCATGCTGGTCATCTTCTTAAAGATGATTGTATAGTAGTTCTGATTGGAAAAGCCTACTGACAAAGCAATATCCAGAACAGAACGGTTATCTTTAAGGAGCTGTCTCTTACTTTTTTCGATTCTCACCAGATTGACATAGCTGGTGAATGTTACGCCTGTTTCTTTCTTGAACAGTGTACAGAAATAGCTTTTATTGAGATTAAGATGTCCGATGATCGTGTCAAGAGTGATGTTCTCTTTATAATGAGCCTGTATATAATTCATCGCTCTTCTCACATTAAGACTGTAGCATCCTGCACATCCCTTCTTGGGGCAGAGATCTAAGGTCTGGTTAAGAGGAGCCATATAAAGATTATTCGAGTAACAGATGTCAAGACTGTTGATCCGTTCAAGATCATCCTGATTGTATGGCCCCATGATGATGAAACCGTCTTTTGGCCGGGTTTTATTGATAAAGTAAGCTGTATAATTATATCCGCTTTCACTTGTCAGGGTCAAAGATGTATAGCTTGTGTCTGAATGACTCGTCATCTTATCAAGCAGTTTATTGATGATACTATAATCTCCATATCTGTAGTGGTCTCCACCACTATACTGGATCTTACCATCATGGCTATATGCGCTGACGGCAATAAACGTGCCGGCATAGAAGTCCTCAGCCACTTCTCTGGGATTCCTTTCGATGAACAAATTGGACCTCTCCTTTCTTTTACCCAAATATCGTTATAAAAAAACAAATACTGAGTTAGATAATCTTTCACCTGTTTGATATTATAAGTGAGAATGATTATCAATTTCGTTATGTCCAATTATATCAATTTTTGAAGTGAGGTGTCAAATGTAATGGAGCTTTCCGTTATAAGATATGAAGAATAAACACTTAATTATTGCAGCAGTTATCTTATCCGTAGTTTCATTATTTATCGGCGCCAAAGCAATTTCATTTCAGGAACTGATTAATGGGGGAGAAACCGAAATGATTGTCCTTGTACTCAGCAGGGTGCCAAGGCTGATCAGCATTCTGGTCACCGGGATGGCTTTAAGTATCTCGGGGCTTATCATGCAGCAGATTACAAGGAACAAATTTGTTTCACCCAGTACCGCTGCAACCATGGACTCAGCAAGATTCGGGATTCTGTTTTCCATGCTGCTCATGCCTGGAATGCATGTTATGGGAAAAATGGCCATCGCATTTATCTTTGCTTTAGCGGGAACATTTCTTTTTATGTTCATTCTGAAAAAAGTGAAGGTCAAAAACGTGATCATTATTCCTCTTGTGGGTATTATGCTGGGTAACCTGATTGATTCCGTAACCACGTTTGTGGCATACCGGTTCGATCTCATACAGAACATCAACTCATGGCTTCAGGGGAGTTTTTCCATGGTTACCAAGGGAAGATATGAGATTATCTATATCACCATTCCACTTGGCATCCTTGCGTATCTCTTTGCCAATAAATTTACCATTGCGGGGATGGGCGAAGATTTTTCTAAGAATCTTGGATTGAACTACCACCTTGTGGTCAATATCGGTCTGACCATCGTCTCACTGATTTCCAGTGCGGTTCTGGTGACCATCGGAAGTATTCCCTTTATCGGTCTTGTGGTGCCGAATATAGTTTCCATGATTCGGGGAGATAACCTCAAGAACAGTCTGGGTACAACAGCACTTCTTGGTGCGGTATTTCTTCTGTTTGCCGATATTCTCGGCAGAGTGATTATCTATCCCTATGAAATTTCCATATCCCTGACTGTTGGAGTGCTTGGAAGCATCATCTTCATCTATCTGATTTTCAAGGGGGTGAAGAAATAGCATGAAGAAGAAACTCATTATTCTCAGTCTGTTTCTGATTCTCGGTATAGCACTCTTCCTTTTTCTGGGACTCAGTGAAAAGAACTATGCTTATGCGCTTTCCAGGAGAATCCCGAAAATCATTGCCATCGTTCTTACGGGTGCAGCCATTGCCTACTCTTCATTGGTCTTTCAGACTGTGACGGAAAATCGGATATTGACACCGAGTGTACTTGGACTCGATGCTTTATATGTATTCATCCAGACCGTCATCATATTCTTTATCGGATCTCAGGCTCTGGCAAAAGTGGACAGCCGTATAACCTTTATGGTCTCTGTTCTTTTAATGGTCGTCTTCAGTGTAGGAATACTGGGTCTGATTCTTAAAAAGGTGAAAGGCAATATCTACCTTTTACTGTTAGTGGGTATCATTACAGGGACGCTCTTTAGAAGCGGATCATCCTTTATACAGGTGATTATCGATCCGAATGAGTTCCTGATTCTTCAGGGCAGCCTGTTTGCAAGTTTCAACAATGTGAATACCGAAGTTCTTGTCATTTCGGGAATCTTTCTCGTATCGGCTATGGCTTATGGGATGACAAGGACAAATGAACTCGATGTGCTTTCACTTGGAAGAGACAATGCCATAAACCTTGGCGTCAATCATAAAAGCCTCGTGAATACTATGCTTGTGATTGTGGCCATACTTATATCTGTATCCACAGCTCTTGTAGGACCCATCACATTCCTCGGAATTCTGGTGACGAATCTTTCAAGAGAACTGCTCAAGACCTACAAACACAGTTATCTCATCGCAGGGGCTATGCTGATCAGCTCGACGGCGCTGGTTTACGGACAGCTTCTGGTGGAAAGAATTTTCGTCTTCTCAACCCCCATCAGTGTCATCATCAACTTTATCGGTGGACTGTACTTCATCTATCTGTTATTAAGGGAGAATCAGTTATGATCAGTGTAAGAAATCTCACGAAAAGATATGAAAACAAGGAAGTGGTCAAAGACGTTACTCTGAATATTGAAAAAGGATTGATCACATCCTTCATCGGACCAAACGGAGCAGGGAAAAGTACGCTTCTGTCCATGATTTCAAGACTTATGGAAGCTAACGATGGAGATGTTCAGATTGATGGAATTTCGCTTAAGAACTGGAAATCCAAGGAGCTTGCACAGAAAATATCCATCCTCAGACAAAGCAATAATCTGAATGTCAGGCTCACGGTAAGAGAACTGGTCGCTTTTGGAAGATTCCCATATTCAAAAGGTAATCTGACTGAGGAAGATAATCAGTTTATCGATCAGGCCATCGATTATCTGAAACTGAAAGACATCGAGGACTGCTATATCAATGAACTCTCCGGTGGGCAGAAGCAGAGAGCCTATATCGCCATGGTCATCGCGCAGGATACTGAATACATTCTGCTGGATGAGCCTTTAAACAACCTGGATATGAAGCATGCAGTAGAAATCATGAAGATCCTCAGAAACATCGTTGATGATCTGGGTAAAACAGTTGTGATCGTAATTCACGACATCAATTTCGCTTCCTGCTATTCAGATAAGATTGTCGCTCTTCAGGACGGTAAAATCAGATACTATGACGATACCGATAAAATCATCAATTCCGAGGTGCTAAATGACGTATTCGATATGGAATTTAATGTGCATCATCTCGGAGGAAAGAAAATCTGTACTTACTATGAAGAAGGTGCTTGTGACTGCAAACATGGAGACTGTATCCATAACAGCCGTCATCTGACCATCGTTCAGTAATCGGCAAAGATCAATAATTGTAAATGATAATAATTAATCGACAAAAAGAAAAATAACAATATGAGGTGTAATCATGACAAACAAGAAGAATATTATGTTATCCGGTATTTTACTATCAGCAGTGATGCTTTTATCAGCATGCGGGAGCAGCGCAAAGGCAGAAACTCCTGCGGAAACGCCAACTGATGCAAATGTGCAGTCGCCGGGAGAAACATCGGAGGAATCAGGCAATATGACCATAACTCATGAACTGGGTGAGGTGACACTTGAAAAGAATCCTGAAACTGTAGTGGTATTTGATTATGGACTTCTCGATATCATGGATAATCTGGGAATTGAAGTTTCAGGGCTACCCATGGGAAATATTCCATCATTCCTTGAAAAGTATAATGATGAAGCTGTATATAAGAATGTCGGTACCTTAAAAGAACCAGATTTTGAAGCAGTCTTTGAGATGGAACCAGATGTGATCTTCATCTCCGGAAGAACAGCAGCGGCATATGAAGAGCTTTCAAAGATTGCACCTACCGTATATCTTACAGTAGACAATGCGGACTACATGAGCTCAGTTGAGGCTAATGCAGAGCTTATCGGAGAACTCTTCGGTGAGAAAGATAAGGCATCAGAAAAGTTCAGCGAACTGACCGGAAAAGTAGAGAACATTAAAGCCGAAGTTGCAAAACTGGACGAAAATGCACTGATCATACTAGCGAATGACGGATCTTTAAGCTCATATGGCTCAGTATCAAGATTTGGAATTCTGCATAACACATTAGGATTCAAAGAAGCAGATGAGAATATTGAAGACTCTACTCATGGACAGAGTGTAACCTATGAATACATTCTGGAGAAGAATCCTGAGAATCTCTTCATTATCGATAGAGCAGCTGTGGTAGGAGGGGAAACGATTGCCTCATCCACCATGGATAATGACATCATCAAAGAGACAGAAGCATTCAAAAACAATAAGATTCACTACCTCAACCCTGAAGTATGGTACATCACTTCAGGTGGATTCACCGGTACAGGCATGATGCTTGATGAAGTGGAGAAGGTGCTCGGTAAATAGCATACATGCTCATTTCATTTAAACCGAAAATATAGAAACACAATTAAAATATACGGACTCCTTTCCAATTCAGCCTAGCAGAGAAAGACCGGGAACATCTCCCGGTTTTTCTGCTGGGCTTTTATTGATGTTATCAGCCGATAAATAAATATTTTCTGGGATAATACCTGTAATTGATTCATCTGATAAGTCATTATTCTGTTCTCATTGTTGTATTTTTATCATAAACCAACAGGAAGACTACCTCCTCCAAGAGAATCGCGGGAGAGTATTGTTCAACCCTTGACTGATGACAAAGAATACATTAGGGTTAAATTAAACTCATAGATCGGAGAAGAGGTAACTTAACAGCTGCCAGAATCTTATAAAATGCTATGAAAAGCTGCAAATTTTATAAGATTGATTCAAAGCAGTTTCTGTGGATGATGTTGTCGTGGACCATCTGAAAAAGTTGCCAAAGAAACCCAGGTTTAAAAGCAGAAAAAGATCGAAGGTTTCGTTCTACAATGACAACGTGAAGCTGAAATTCAAGGACAAATCGGTTCTCATT